>WFUN01000023.1 GCA_015484905.1 Hydrogenimonas sp.
CATCGCTCGCTTCCGCCCATTCGTTGAGCACGGCAGCCAGACCTCCTCTCGTAGCATCTCTCATGGCGCGAGGTCTTATCCCTTTTTCAAAAAGTTTCTGTACTATCGGCCATAAAGAGGCACAGTCGCTTTTTATTGAGCTTTCAAGCTCTATACCTTCGCGCCCGGCAAAAATGGCTGCACCGTGAGATCCTATATCCCGACTTACGATGATGACATCTCCATTTTGCAGATTGGATGCACTGATGCCATCCACAACGACTTCTCCTATTGCGGTGGTGTTTATGAATATTTCATCTACCGAGCCTCTTGGGACTACCTTGGTGTCACCGGCGACTATATGTGCGCCATTGATTGCCAGCTCTTTTTTTATACTTCGCACAATCTTTTCGAGCTTTCTTACGGAAAACCCCTCTTCAATAATTACACCAAGCGTCATATATTTCGGCTGTGCTCCCATCATGGCAAGATCGTTGCATGTACCGCAAATAGATAGTTTACCTATATCTCCGCCTGCAAAAAAAATGGGGCTTACCGTAAAACTGTCCGTGGTAAACGCCAATCTGCCATTTTCTACAAGAGCCGCATCTTCCGCTTTCTCAAGTATCCCGTTTTTCAAATGTCTAAAAAAGATCTTCGATATCAATGTACGGTTCTCTTCTGCTCCGTTTCCATCCGCGAGAGTAATATTTTTTCTCATGGCAACTCCCTTGCATATCTGTAGTATGCCGCACAAGCCCCCTCGCTACTCACCATACAGCTTCCAAGCGGGTTGCTCGGTTTACAGGCCGTACCAAAGACACGGCATTCGGTGGGATTGGCCATTCCACGCAGAATATCTCCACAAATACAGAGCTTGTGATCTTCAATCTCTTCGACCGGAAGAATATCGGCATAAATCTTTTCTGCGTCATATTGGGCATATTCGTCGCGCAGCGTGAGAGCACTGTATGGGATATTGCCTATTCCACGCCACTTGAAAAGTCTGCGTTTTTTAAAATATTTTTCTATGAGTCTTTGGGCATTGAGATTTCCACTCCAGGTAACGCTGCGTCCATATTGAATCTGCACTTCACAACGATTCTGTGCAAACTGTCTAATCAGCATCAGTACCCCCTCCATAACATCGACCGGTTCGAAACCGGTCACGACCACCGGGCGGCCATACTCTTTTGCAAACTGTTCATATATCCTGGCACCTGCTATGACGCTGACATGAGACGGGCCTATAAAAGCGTCTATGCGGTTGTTATAGCTGTCTACGTGTTCATCCCGACTATCTATCAGCTCCTTCATGACTTCAGGAACCACAACATGATTTATATGAAACAGAATGTTTTCAACTCCTGTTTTGCGCGCTTTTTGCAAAAGGGCTGCCGTCATAGGGGTAGTCGTTTCGAAACCTATAGCAAAAAAAACAATCTTTTTATCAGGGTTTTGCATGGCGATTTTGAGGGCATCTTGCGGCGAATATACAAATCTGACATCAGCACCTTCGCTTCTTGCATCCTGAAGGCTTCCTCTGCTTCCTGGCACCTTTATCATGTCGCCCAAAGTTACAAGGACAACCTCTTTGCGTTTCGCAAGAATAAAAGCGTGATCTATACGCTCTTTGGGCATTATGCAAACAGGACATCCGGGACCGTGTATGAAACTTATATTATCGGGCAGCAGCTGCTTCAATCCATACTTCATAATTGTGTGGGTATGGCCGCCACACACCTCCATGATATTAAGAGGCTTTTTCAGGTTTTTGGCTTCCTCGGCAATCAGCTTTGCGAGTGCCCGAATGAGCTGCGGATTACGAAAGCGGGTATAGAGATCTTTGAGTTCAAGTCTTATCACTTCAACTTTCCATCCAAATGCCCATCATACATCCCCTCCTGACGATCTGCCTTCTCTTCTGCTTCCATCATCGCCAATATATCTTTATATGTCTCAATCGATGCGATTGCATGGGCTTCATCTATGATATTCATGGCATATCCTATATGGATCAGAACATAATCTCCCTCTTTTACTTCATCGACAATAAAATCTATTCCGACTTTACGCTTCACACCCATAGTATCCACTATGGCCGTAACCTCTTTTTTATCTATCTTTACAACTTTACTCGGAATCGAAAGACACACAATTCACCCCCTCCAAAACATAAAACCCATAAATCCAACGCCTCATATCCTACATCCAACCCCCCATAATCCCTCTCTTAAATTCAATCCACCGCGCCACTTTTTTGACAGATTCGGGCTCTTTTGTACTAACCTCCAGCACATCCACTTCCGGTTTTATTTTTCTCGCAGCATCTTTGACATTTTCAACATTGAAATCGAAATATGGAAGCAGATCGGTTTTGGTTATCAGCACAAGATCGGCCTGCCGGAACATAACCGGATATTTTTCTATCTTGTCTTCACCTTCCGGCACACTTACAAGCACTATATTCAGATGTGATCCTACATCATAACTGGCCGGACAGACGAGATTGCCCACATTTTCTATGAAACAGACATCTATATCTTCAAGAGGTATCTCATGCAGACCGGTATGAACCATAAATGCATCAAGGTGACATGCACTTCCGGTCTGTATCTGAAATGCCGGAATCCCTCTGGCTCTTATCCGCTCCGCATCCTTGCTGGTTTCAAGATCCCCTTCGATAACGCCGAATCTAAATGGCGCTGTTTTTGCAAGAAGTTCCAACAGTGTCGTCTTGCCGCTTCCCGGACTGCTCATAAG
>WFUN01000024.1 GCA_015484905.1 Hydrogenimonas sp.
AAAGCGGCGGTCTTGAAAACCGTTGAGGGTCACACCTCCCAGGGTTCGAATCCCTGTCCCCCGGCCACACAATATATTTTGAACCATGCATTTTTTCTATTAAAATGAATCGTTCAAGATAGCTCTTTGTTTTTAGAGAGGTGGCCGAGTGGTCGAAGGCGCACGCCTGGAACGCGTGTGTGGCGTAAGCCACCGAGGGTTCGAATCCCTTCCTCTCTGCCATTGATGACATGAGCGTTCAGTCAGTCGAGGCTGATTGAACGCTCCTCTTCAGACCTGTGCAACGGCCTGACAGGACACCGGGTCAGGACGGGAACGTAGCAGCCCACCCTGTCTCGCCGGGTGCCGCAGTAATCTGGAGGGGAGTCTCTTTTCTATAAATTTCTAATATCAACAAAACTTCCGCTTTCGTATCTTTTTACCTCTTTAAGCGCCTCTACAATCCTTTTCGCAGCTTCCTTGGGTTTGAGTATGGAGCCATTTTTCAATCTTTTTACCGAAGAATAGATATCTTCATCAGCGTTTTCGAAAATATAGCGTACCATAGGTGTATCAACCACTCCAGGAGCGAGCGAGACGATATGTGTTCGAGCCAGTTCTGCGCTGTAAAGTTTAAGCAATGTGTTCAAAGCTGATTTTGAAATGGAGTAGCTTCCCCAGCCCCTGTTTGCATTTACCGCCGCACCCGATGAAATACCGACGATCTGCTCTATCTCTATATCCAGAGAAATCAATGTGTCTATTATGACTTTGTTGGCCCATACGTTCACTCTCAGGATATTTTCTATTTCATAAATCGGGGTATTCTGCACATCTTTGATATCTCCCAGTATCCCGGCATTCAATATAACTATCTTAAATGATGATATCTCATTTATGAAATCGGAGAGTTTTACAGCAATCGATTCGGTCACTCTCAGGTCTAATGAAAGATAGGAAAAATGTTTGTGCTTAATGGCAGACTGCTCCTTTTTGCCGATTCCATAGACCGTATAGCCCATATCCAGATATAGTTTTGCAAGAGCTTTACCTATACCGGAATTTGTACCTGTAATCAAGATTTTCTGCATATAAGGACTCCTTGAATTGAATGGTATCGGATTTTATCGGAACTTTGGCAGTCGAGTTAAAGAGAAATTTTCAAATGACCTATAAAAAAACTTGACATAACTTATATCAAGCCGATATAATAACATAAACCATGAAAAAGGAGGTTATTATGTTGGTTACAAAGTTCGATCCGTTCGCTGAAATCCGTGAACTGGAAAAACGCCTGTTGGGAGCGGTAGATTTGCCGACAGAGGGGAACAAAGAGGTCGTAAACGCGTTCGTTCCGAGCGTAAATACGAGAGAAGATGAAAATGCCTATATTGTGGAAGTGGATCTTCCTGGAGTAAAAAAAGAGGATATAAAGGTCAATATCGATCAGGAAAAACGTACTCTTACCATTTCCGGTGAACGAAAGTTCGAAAAAGAGGTAAAAAAAGATGACTATTACAAGATAGAGTCGAGCTATGGCAAATTTATGAGAACATTCTCTCTTCCGGAAAACGTCGATATCGAAAATATCGATGCAAAAACTGAAGAGGGAGTTTTGCACATTACGTTGCCCAAGATCAAAAAAGAGGAAAAAGAGGTCAAAGAGATTCCCGTAAAATAAGCTAAGAGGCCTTTGGGCCTCTTAGGCATCCTTTTTCAATTTTCTGCAAGTCCCCCTATGTTATAAATCTCCTAAATACAATTAGGAGACTCTTCATGAGCGATATTCTCAAGATAGGTGATTATGAATTTACGAGCCGGCTTATAGTAGGAAGCGGAAAATATGCGGATTTTCAAACAACAAAAGATGCCACTCTTGCAAGCGGGGCAGAGATGATAACTGTGGCGGTCCGACGGGTAAACATTACCAATCCGGACGAAGAGAATCTGATGGACTATTTTAAAGATACAAATGTCAAATTTCTTCCAAATAGTGCAGGATGCACTACTTCCGATGAAGCTGTTACTCTCTTTAGATTGACTCGTGAAGCGACCGGAATAGACCTTATCAAACTTGAAGTAATCGGAGATACCAAAAAGACACTGTATCCTGATGTTCTGGAGACTGTCAAAGCCTGTGAAGTACTTTCAAAAGAGGGTTTTACGGTAATGGCTTATACAAACGACGATCCGATAATCGCAAAACGTCTTGAAGATGCGGGAGCTGCTGCCGTAATGCCTCTTGCCGCTCCCATTGGAAGTGGATTGGGAGTACAAAACAGGTATAATGTAGTATTCGTCCGCGAAGCAGTAAGTGTTCCGGTTATTGTGGATGCGGGAATAGGGCAGGCAAGTGATGCAGCTGCTGCCATGGAGCTTGGAGCCGATGCCGTATTGACAAATACGGCCATAGCCCAGGCAAGAGAGCCGATCGTGATGGCTGAAGCCATGAAACATGCGGTAATAGCCGGACGAATGAGTTATTTGGCTGGCCGTATACCAAAAAGGCCATATGCGACGGCCTCAAGCCCGGCAAACGGAATGATTCAGTTATAATTTATCGACCCAAAACACAGAAGGATGAGTCATGCAATTCAATGGACTTGGAGAGCAGCAAAAGTTTCATAAATGGATCGAAAGCAGCCATGCAAAGGTGTACGTGGATCGTGAACTTTACAGATTGAAAAGATATGGCAGCCCGGTGACCATGGGTATGTATCGCTGTGCTGATCCTCTTTTTGAGGAAAAGTTCCGTTATTACAGCCGCAAAACAGATCATCTCATTCCATTGGCCGAGGAGCATTTTCTGTTTCTTTTCGACCATACCGAAATTTCGGGAGCGATAAAAGCGACTGAAAATTTAATGCTGCATATGGAACTGGCAAAAGAAAAAGATCGTGTAGCGCTTACCCAGCTAAGAGAAGAGGATAGTCTCGAAGCAGCATTTAAAAGACTTCTGATGCTGTTTGTAATAGCCAGCCGCAGTAAAGAGACCATTGTAGACGACTCATATCTTATGCGCTAAAAGGCCTCTTGTCAGATCTTCAATACTCCCATCAGATTGAGCATCATGAATACAAGTGCGATAGGAGCGACATAACGTATACTGAAATACCATAAGTTAAAAAATGTTTTTCCCATCTCATGCTCCAGTGCGGCTCTTACTCTCTCTTTTTGTAAAATATAACCTGCAAAAATGGCTATCAAAAGCCCACCCACCGGCAGCAGTATGGAGTCGGTGGTATATTCCAGGATATCGAACAGCGGTTTACCTCCTATCGAGAAAACCTCTCCCCATCTATTCGTATAGCTTAGAAGCGCGCCTATGCCGACGATGTAGTATAGCAAACCCGCTGTAAATACCGCTTTTAAACGTGTTGTATCGAATTTGTCTATAAAATACTGAACTACCGGTTCAACCAAAGATATAGCCGAGGTTAGACCTGCGAATGAGAGAGCCAGAAAGAAAAGCAGTGCCAGGAAAGTACCCAGATATCCTAAGTTGGAGAGGACTACAGGCAAGGATATGAAGACAAGCCCAGGCCCCTGGGTCGGCGGGGAACCTTCCTGGAATAAAAAAGTATATATTACAAGTCCGGCTACGAGGGCTATAAGAGTATCCATTAAAGTTACGATGAGTGCGGTTTTGGTTATGCTTGCATTTTTTGGCAGTGATGCGGCGTAAGTCATAATTGCTCCCATCCCGAGTGAAAGAGTGAAAAAAGAGTGGCCTATGGCTCTGACTATAGCTTCTGAATCCAGCCTGCTCCAGTCAGGTTCGAACATAAATGAGAACGCTTTTGAAAATCCTTCGAGATTGAATGCATAGACCAGCATCCCAAAAAGTATGACCATTAGAGCCGGCATTAAAATCAGATTTATCTTTTCGATACCCCTTTTGATGCCTCGATATACAATGTACGTTACTATGAGTGTCGCAACTGTGTGCCAGAATATCTGTATTCCCGCTTCATTTGTTACAAGGTTGTCAAAAGTTTTTTTGGCGGCATCCGTTGAATCGGGAAGAGTTTCCAGAAGTTTGAAGAGGTAGTAAAATATCCATCCGATTACTATTGAATAGAAAGTCATGATGATCAAACCGTTAAACCCCATAAAACCGGCATATTTCCACCCTTTTTTGTCGGGCGGGGCAAGGCGCTCGAAACTGCCTACCGTATCGCGCCGCCCAAGAGCACCGATTAACATTTCTGCCACCATAACCGAAAAGCCGACAAAAAATATGGTAATCAGATATACAAGAACAAAAGCTCCTCCGCCATACTCTCCTGTCATATAGGGAAATTTCCATATATTTCCCAGCCCCACAGCCGATCCGGCTGCAGCCATAATGAACCCAGTCCGACTGAATTGTGCAATTTTCATAAAACTTGAGCCTTTCGCATATGGGGAATTTAAACCGAAAACTGCGCAATTATATCATTTTGTTGACAAGGAAAATCTTTTAGACTATAATTGCAATCCACTTTTGACGGGGTGTAGCGCAGCCTGGTTAGCGCACCTGGTTTGGGACCAGGGGGTCGAAGGTTCGAATCCTTTCACCCCGACCATTGGTAAGAGATTTCATTAAAAAATTGATATGGTGGGTGTAGCTCAGTCGGTTAGAGCGCCAGATTGTGGCTCTGGAGGTCGCCGGTTCGATTCCGGTCATCCACCCCATCGTAGATAGTGATAGATATAACCGGCTGCCTGGAGAGTAGGTGGTTTTTATATTATTTAATAAATTAAAAGGTGTGCGCCCGTAGCTCAATTGGATAGAGCGACGGACTTCGGATCCGTAGGCTGGGGGTTCGACTCCTCCCGGGCGCGCCAGCTTTCTATTGTGCGCCTATAGCTCAGCTGGATAGAGCAACGGCCTTCTAAGCCGTAGGTCTCAGGTTCGAATCCTGATGGGCGTACCATACGGAAAACGGAAAGCTGAAAGCGGAGAACAGATAATTTTTTTTCCGTTGTCAGTCTGCTGCATGCGGACGTGGTGGAATTGGTAGACACGCCAGACTTAGGATCTGGTGCCGCAAGGTGTGGAGGTTCAAGTCCTCTCGTCCGCACCACTTCAAACCTTGATTACTCAAATTTTCGATTACTCCTCTCTCATTTCGGATTAAACAGTACCCTGAGTCGTGTATATCTGATATTTCGATCTTCTTCTGCCTCTATATGTGTTTACAAACAAAGATATGTCTATTAGAAACTGATGATCATTATCAAAATGTTACAAAAAGTGGCATTCTCGAATATGCAATGTGTATATTGATAACGATTATCATAGTTAGTGGCATTTTATACTATACTTTCTTCGTATGACTCAAACCAATCAGGAGATTACAGAATGAAAAAGATACCACTTTCGTTAGTTGCGACAGTTATTGTTGGAGTATCCCTTCATGCGGATGAATTGAGCGAGCTTAAAGCAAAAATTATTGAGCTTCAGGAAAAAACCGATGCTTTGATCGATGAAACATCCGATTTGAAAACAGGATTCAGTCATACAACGGTTGAGGTGGACGCTTCTCAAAATGGAATGGGGCCAGCCGCTTCGAAGGTATACTATTCAAAATCACCTCTATCTATCGGCGGATATGGTGAAATGTACTGGGCATCTGAGGATAAAAGAGGTGAAAGAGCATATGCGGACGTCTATCGATTTGTGCCGTATATAGGCTATAAATTTTCCGACGAGATAATTCTTAACAGTGAATTGGAGTTTGAACATGGAGGCGAAGAGGTCGCTATAGAGTTTATGTATCTCGATTTTCTGTTTAACAGATCGTTCAATATTCAAGCGGGCAATCTTCTTGTTCCAATGGGTTTGGTCAACCGCCGACATGAACCTACGCTTTTCAATACGATTCAAAGACCAGATGTGGAAAAATACATTATTCCATCTACATGGCACGAGAATGGTGTAGTAGTCTATGGCTCCATAGGAGAGAGCGGATTCAGCTACAGTGCCGGTATCATCAATGGATTGAATCTAAAAAATATAAGTAATGATGGGGTTACACAGCCATCGAAAAACTGGATAAAAAACGGAAGAATAGGTTCGCAGAACAAAGGGCCAATGGAGCGTGTGGCTTTTGTCGGGAGAGTAGACTATACCGGCAGAAACGGAGTGTTGTTGGGAAGTTCCGTATATTATGGTGGCGCTGCACAGGGAGATCCGAATGGGGTCAATGCACTGATTTACGATATTCATGCACTTTATGAAAAGGAGGGTTTTAAACTCAAAGCTCTCTACACTGCACTCACTCTTGACGGTGCAGAAAAGATCGGGCCGAGATCGGCAAAAAGTGCGGAGGGGTACTTTATAAACATGGAATACGATATTTTGGCAAGCAAAAATACGTCCAAAAGAGTGCCTCTTTTCGTCCAATATGAAAGCTACGATCCGGTTTCATCCGTTGTCAGCGGTGCACGTCCGGATCTGGAACAGACGAATATTACGGTAGGTGTAAACTTTTTTCCGCATGAACAGGTTGTGCTCAAAGCTGATTATGTCTTTACAAATTACAATGATGCCAATAGCGAAGACTTCAACACATTTAGCGTAGGTATGGGATTTATTTTCTAAATGTCTCTTTATTGTGCAGAGTATAGTGACATATTGCAGGAAAGATGATGAGATATTTAATCGTATGGTTATTGATATTCTATTCCGTTGCGGGCGCCGTCGTCTTGATTTCGCCTTTTGAAGCTATGCGACAAACGTTTGCAAACGAGTGTACGGTTACAAAAAAAAATACTCTTTTGAACAAAAAGCAGGCGGCGAAGGTTTCCGGAAAAGCTAAATTGAGATTGAATACAAAAATCTTCCGGATATATACTGCAAGTATCGATGGAGAGCCTATTGGGTATGGAGTACTTATAACGCGTAAAGTACGCCAGAAAGATGCCGCTGTTTTATATATGATGGACTTGAAAGGGGTGCTCAAAGGTATAGAGATCATAGTCTTCGGCGAACCGCCGGAGTATATTCCCAAAAATGGATATTTAAAACAGTTCGAAGACAAAAGTGATGGGGACATGTTGAGAGTGGGTAAAGATATCCCCTCTATAAGCGGAGCTACGTTGAGTGCCCGGAATATTACCGACGGAGCAAGATTGGCACTTGCCGTCTTCGATGTACTGATAGGAAAACGTTTATGAGATTCACACTTGTCAAAGAGTTGCGCACTGACCCGCTCATGCGACCACTATTGAACGGAGTGCTTATTTTCATAGTCGCTTTTTTGTTTGTGGATATATTTTTGAAATATGAACGTACTGGTATAGATGTCGCAACCATTTCCAATACGCTCTATGGAAACGAGGAGGAGTTTGCTGATCCTATTTCCGAACAGTTTTTTCTGGAATTACTTCATGCAGAGATATTTTTTATCATGATGACTCTGTTGACGCTTTCAGCAATATATGCCAGATTGGCTCCGATAAAGCGCAGGATGCTGATCGTTATCAATGTTATTTCGCTTGCGGCAATTTCTGAAGTTGTCATGTTTGTACTTGCCTATTATGTCGGAAGCCTATTCATCTATATATGGATAGTCTCTTTCTGGACTTGGCATATAGGAGCGATTTTTGTCTCAACTCTTTCACTCTTTTATTTGAACTTTCAAAGAGGTGGATGATAATGTATGCTGCATATCGTGCCGCTATCGTATATTTCGTTATATTCGGTCTCTTTCTTCTTGGTTCCGGTTTGTCTCTTTTTTTGAACAAAATAGGCTACTGTGCAGACGATATTTCACTATACTATCTTGGCAACGGAACAAGAAGCGCAAAATCGGTATCGGGCCTTATGGAAACAGCTGTACCGCATCTGGGCGCCATTGGTTTTTTTGTAATGGTTGCTGCCCATTTTATGCTGTTTGCTTCAAAGAAGGCAAAGCTGCATGCCGTCAAAATCGCTACGATTCTTTTTGCGGCCTCCATGCTCGATATTCTGTGCGGGTTTTTCATATTGCAACACGATTCGGTATGGATATGGATAAAACTCGCTTCTTTTACGGTATTTATGGTTGCAGGTGTCTATCTGTTGTTGATGGTACTTTTTTATGCATTATGGCATGCGCCATCTCAATGAGGCTCTTTTAAAACAGTGACGAATTTTGGGAGTTTATCGCTTTTAATCACGGTTTTGTCGTTATAAACCAGAACATACGCTACCGGTAAGGAGTCGAGAAACGAAACGGCTTTATCGGGCGGCATGACAGCAGCTGCTGTTGTCCATGCATCGATGTCGCTGTTGTCGGCGGTGCCAATAAGCGTGATTGAAGCGAAATGTTTTTGTGGCGAGAGAGTTTTTGGATCGATCAGGTGGTTGTTTTCCTTTGTGCCTACAAATCTGCGATAGTTTCCGCTGGTGCTTATTGCTGTCTCGTCCATATTGGTTTCAAATAAAAAAAGTGGATCTCTTCCGAAAGGATCTTCTATGCCCAAATAGCATGTTCCAAGGCATCTGATGTCGCCGCTCAAGGCTATTTTGGCGCGAACGGCGCCGCACTGTTTCACTCTCTTCATGGCTTTGTCCACTCCAAAGCCTTTTCCAAATCCGCCCATATCGATAAATACGTTTTGTGAGAGTTTTGCATGGCTTTGATTGAATTCGACAAATTGTGGATCTGTCTGCGCCTGTTTCAAAACTTTTTCTTCCGGTATCTGTTCGTTTTTTCCAAAATGGTAGAGAGCTTTCGTTACGCTTCCTATGGCTATATTGAAATATCCGTCACTTTGCCTGTAATACTCTTTCGCCTTAACCAATGCTTCATGTGTGATCATAGAAATGGGACTTTTACGCATCGTGTTCAGTTTGTAGATATCGGCCTCCTTATCGAAAGACGAAAGTGCTTTTTCAACATCTTTCATCGTTTTAAAAGCCGCATTTATGCAATTCGATTTCTCTTCATCTACAACTACGGTTGCGAAAGTCCCCATAATGATCTGTGTGCGTGAAACCATTTCGCTCCGGCTGCAGTTCGGGAAAATTATATGAAATAAAAGTATTAAGAATAGCGAGCCGATAGCTGTTGAAGTTTTTTCATAAAGTCTGTTTTCATGCCCAAACATCTTAAGTTAAACCTCTGGAAGGGAGCACAGATCTACAAAAGGGTATAAAATGGTGCCACCTTTGAAGTAGAGTATGTTTTGTTCTCTCATTTTCGCTTTTTATGGGACCTGATAATCAAATCGGATTTTGAAAGCAGAGACTTTTTGCTCTTGAATTTCTCAAGTCTTCGAGTATAAGGATCTTCCGACAACATGGACTCTTTTTTGTTCTTTAAACTTTTTTTGCCGCTTCTGCCGAAGCCGAGTTTTATGATAGACCAGAAAATTATAGCGACAAAAAGTGTTATTGCGATCCATTTTATAAAAAGGTAGCGGAATATCTCATCGCCGTTGTTGGCAGCGATATAGTAGGCAGAGATATCTTCATAAAGAGCATCGGTTATGAAAATACCGGCAAATGCAGCGGCTATTGTCAAAAGGTATCTGAGATTGCGTTTTAAAAAAAGTGAAAATGCGGCCCATTTCAGATAGTGATACATCTGTTTTTTCCTAAATCCATGAAATTCCCAACAGCGCCAACAGGGCTATGATTCCTTTCGTTTTGTACTCATCCAGAATCTTGTCCTCTTCATCTTTTATGACGACCTCTATCTCTTCATCGCTCAACTCATCTATTTCAATACGGTTTTCTATCAATCTGGCTTTCGTTCTCAATATAGCTTTCTCTCTGAGTTTCAGGCGTATCTTCTCTCTGTATTCGCCTGAGAGTTTTCTCATCTGTAGAGTAAGGTTCATCTTAAGCTCACCTCCTTGGATCCGGACTTATCTTCTTGCCGGCTCCAGTATTATCTTTTTTTTCAACAGCCTTCCATTTCTGGATATCTCGATCGTCACAATATCACCTATCTCATAATTTTCCAATATCTCTTTTATCTCTGCGACCGAACGCACCGGCCTGCCCTCTATGGCAACGATGATATCTCCCGGTTCAAGCGAACCGTCGGGATAGAGAGTCACTCCTTCAAGGCCCGCTTTTTCAGCCGAGCTGCCCGGCAGGACACGAAGTATCATAACGCCATCGAAATTAAGCCTCGCTTGCGCCAGTCTATTAATGCGTTCATCCGTTTCTATGCCAAGAGACGGTTCTATATATTTGCCGTAAGCTATAAGCTTGGGCACTATTTTGTTCACAGTATCCACCGGAATTGCAAAACCTATTCCTGCATAAGCTCCGGATGGACTGAAAATAGCAGTGTTGACACCTATCAGCCTTCCTGCACTATCCAATAGTGGTCCTCCGGAATTGCCCGGGTTTATTGCTGCATCTGTCTGTATAAGGTGACGCATCACGGCACCGTCAGGCTCTCGCATGGAGCGGTCCAGGGCTGAAACGATTCCTGTTGTCAGTGTCCAGTCTAAACCGAAAGGGTTTCCGATAGCGAATGTCTTTTGTCCAACCTTGAGATCGTGACTCGTTCCGATCATAATGGGCTGCGGTCTTTTGATAGGGACATTTATACGAAGTACAGCCAGATCGTGCTTGGGCGAAGTACCGATAAGTACCGCATGATAGTCCCTTCCGTCGCTGAGTCTGACTCTTGCCTCGCTCGCTCCGGCTACAACATGGTAATTTGTTACAATATGGCCTATTTTGTCCCACACTATGCCGGATCCGGTTCCTTTCGGAATATTGAATATATTAAGCGACCAGGGATCTATTACCGCTTGTGCAGTAGCTATATAGACAACCGAATCTTTCGTTTTTTCGAAGAGTTCGATAGTAGCCTTTTCATCTTCTGCAAGATCTCCGCGCGGTGTGACGGGTCGCGGTTGTGCCTGTTGGGCTGCTATAAACTCCTCTATCCATGGGAGTGACTGCCAAAAGAGCATCAATGTCATTAAAACCAATGTTATTGCAAAGAGTCGTCTGATAAACCTGTCTTCCATAATCACTCACAGCCTCTTCTTTCGAAATTTTTCATTGACCTTGCATAAATTTGGATATCGCTATATCAAACCGTGCCGCTTCCAGTCATTATACCATTTGTTGTCGATTGTCGTATTCACGGCAGATTGACTTAAGTGTGGTCGTGATTTAAGAACTTTGTGGATGATAGGAATGTTCCGGGACTTGACTCCTGAATTTGATTAATGGTAAAAGGGCTTGACCTATACGCTTTTTTGGAAGATCGATATTATGATAAAATATTAAACAAGCTAAAGTAGACTCAGGACAATAATAATGAACAAAGAGATGATTTTTCTGCTTTTGGGTATGAGTGCAGGAGCAGTTATTGCATTCGTTGGCGGATACGTTTTGGCTCGCAGCAAAGCCGACAGAAAAGAGGCTATGTATCAGGTTGAAGTAGACGAGCTGCTGCAGGCCAACGAAGAGATGGAGCAAGAGCTGCGTCCGCTGAAGAAAAAATTCAAAGAGCTGGAGGCGACACTCAACCAGGAGAATGTCGAAAAGGCGACACTGCTTGAGCGTATAAAGCATATTGGCGACGTAAGGCGTGAACTGGAACATGAAAAGAGCGTCAACAAACATCTCAACGAGCGTATTGCCGAACTAGAAGGCCTGGTGGCCAGGCTGGAGTCGCAGATGGCCGCCGAAGCTGAAAATGTAGAGAGACAGCTCGAGCTTATAATGGAGACGAAAAGAGAGATTATCAAAGAGATACAGACTTTCGCAAAGCGAAATATAAAGAGCAAAAGCTGATCTTCGGATTTGTTGCCGGGATACCGCAATAAGGCTGCAAAAAGCACAGGCTTGGTATTTTAGTCCCTTTAAATTTCCAAAAGCATATGTAGATTCTTTCAAACAGGCGGCAAAAATGAGATCAAGGAGCATTACAGCATGCAGATTCCATTGATATGGGTCTATCTTTTCGCTGGATTTGCAGCCGGTATGGCTGTAGCAGGCATTGTCGCTTTTTTTGTTTGTAGACGGAGACAAAAAGAGCACTTTCGTCGATTGGACGAATTTCAGGCAGAGGTAGAAGAGAGTGCGACTAAGCTGGAAGAGGAACTCGATAAATGGCGGTCGGAGGCAGAAAAAAGCGAAGAGCTGCTGAGTCAGAGCAGAATAGAGAATGCATCGCTGAAAGAGAGAGTGGAAAGAGTAGCATCCCTCGAGCGGAAGAATGGGGAGCTGGAAGAGATGCTCGAAAATGCAAGAAGATACAATCTGAAACTCGAAAAAGAGTTGAGCGAAGCGAACATGCTCATAGAGGCTGAACGCACATACAATAAAAAAAGCCTGCAGGAGCTGAAAGATGCCAAGGAGACAATGCGGAAGGAATTCAAGATTCTCGCTTCCCAGATAATGGAAGAGAACAGCCGGCGGTTCGGCATAATTTCGAAAGATGGAGTGGAGCAGATACTCAAACCTTTGCAGCACCAGGTGAGTGAGTTTAAAAAGAGAATCGAACAGGTCTATACAGATGAAACCAAAGAGATGGCGGCGCTTATGAACGAAATAAAGTCGTTAAAAGAGTTAAACCGTCGCATAAGCGAGGATGCAATCAATCTAACACGCGCTCTTAAGGGAGAGAGTAAACAGCAGGGCATATGGGGTGAAATGGTTCTTGAGAGGGTGTTGGAGGCTTCCGGGCTCAGGGCTGGTGAAGAGTATGAGAGAGAAGTTGGACTCAAAGATGGGGAGAATCGGCGTTTAAGACCAGATGTCATTGTCAGGCTTCCGGGTGGACGCGATATCGTAGTGGATGCGAAAACTTCTCTTGTAGCTTATGAACGTTATGTCCGCGCCGAAGATGATGCGAGAAAAAAAGAGTTTGCAAAACTCCATCTCGAGGCTGTAAAGAGCCATATAGACAAGCTTTCCGGTAAGAATTACGCATCTTTGGATGGGATAAACTCTCTCGATTTCATTTTTATGTTTATGCCGATAGAAGGGGCTTTGATGCTGGCACTGCAAAGCGATCCCTCTCTTTACGACAGAGCTTTTGAGAAACATATTGTGTTGGTCAGTCCGACTACTCTGCTCGTAGCTCTGCGGGCGGTGGAGAATACCTGGAGAAGGGAAAAGCAGAATAGAAATGCAATCGAAATTGCTAAACGCGCAGGTTCGCTATACGACAAATTTGTAAGCTTCGCTTCCGATCTGGAAAAAGTGGGAAAGCAGCTCGCGACAGTTCAAAGAACATACGATGATGCATGGAAAAAACTGACCGAAGGGCGTGGAAATATAGTTGGGCAGATACAGAAACTCGAAGAGCTAGGGGCGAAAACGACAAAGCGTATGCCCGGCAGACTGGCCGAAGAAGCCAAGACGGATGAAATGGAGAAGATTAAAAGTTGAACCTAAGACCAAGAAGTTCGGCGACTGTTTTCGGCAAGAGCGAATATTCGGCTCTGTGGATCTTTTCCGTAAAACTCTGCAAGGTGTCTCCAGGCTCTATTTTTACACAGACCTGATCAATTATCTCTCCGCTGTCCAACTCCGACGTTACGTAGTGTACGGAAACGCCTCCTACCTTCATGCCGCTTTCAAAACTCTCCTCTATGGCGTTTGCTCCTTTAAAAAGCGGAAGAAGCGAAGGGTGAAGATTTATAGCTTTTATCTGCGAGGTAAATACGGGTGTAAGAATACGCATGAAGCCGGCCATTACCACCAGATCGGGGGAGATGGTTTTGATCTTTTTGACCAGTGCCGCATCAAAATCCTCTCTGGTATCAAACTTTTTGTGGTCAATTACGATACTCTCAAGTCCATATCTTAAAGCCAGTTTTATGCCACCGGCATCCGGACGGTTCGTTATGGGGACTATTTCGGTCAAATTATCGTCAAATCTCTTTTTGTGGAAGTGGCGTATCAAATTCTCGAGGTTTGAGCCTCTTCCGCTGAATAGTACCGCTATTTTCAAACTTTTAGCCAACGTATCTCCTCTATCAGATCTTCAGCTGTAGCACTGAAATCTGCGCCTTTGTAGTTTCTGGCACAAAGTGTCTGGGCCAAAGATCCGTTTATTGCAGCGTTAAGTGGTGTGTAGCCCTGTGCGAGCAATGAGGCGATTAGCCCACTGAGTATATCTCCGCTGCCGGCCTGCGAAAGAACCGGTGTGCCCAATGTATTGACATATATTGTCCCTTCGCAAGCTATCAGGGTATTTGCTCCTTTGAGCACCAGAACACTTTTGGGATATGCTTCACTAAAGCGTCTTGCCCATCCGAAGCGGTCCTGCTGTATGGCGTAAACGTCTGCGTCTTCGTTTATCTCCAGGGTTTTAAGAAGTGCGGCAAACTCTTTTGGGTGAGGTGTTATCACACTTTTGGAACATCTTTCAAGCAGCTCCTTGACCCATGGTGCGTAGCAGACATCAGCATCGAGGAGAACCGGTATATCGTTTTCGGTTATAGCTGACTTGATCATGATGGGGTCGTATTCGATACCGAGTCCCATACCTATCGCTACAGCGGTAGTATTTTGTGGGAGGTTTTTCGATTGCATAATCGAGAAGGGTCTGTTTGGTATATCATGGTCGCCTATCAGTGTTACCAGACCGGTACCAAATCGGAGTGCCGCGGATCCGCACAAAACGGCAGCCCCGCTCTTTTCTCCCGCTACGATACAGAGGTGTCCGAAATTGCCTTTGTGGGTGGCCGGGTTGTTTCGCAAAGGGGGGTTGAAATCTTCCTTTTCAACCATAAATGTACGGGTATGATGTTCGTAAAACTCTCTTCCCACTCCAAGGTTCACTACTTCGATATCTCCTGTAAACTGTTTGGCGTAGTCACTCAAAAGCGCTTTTTTCAATGCTCCCATGGTTACAGTCAAGTCGGCTTTGAAGGCTATGGGGTTTGGGTTTCCGTTTCTGTCCAGACCACTTGGAATATCGCAGGCCAGTTTAAAGCCTCCCAAATCGTTCAGCGAGTTAATAATCTCCATTCCTTTTATGTCGAGAGCTTTTGAAAAACCGGCACCGAAAAGTGCATCTACCACAACATCTGCGCAGCCTGGAAGGGAGCTTATGGCATCCAGTCCGAGTTGCCGGGCTCTTTCAAGTTGCAGTTTTGCCATCGGAGACTTGGCACCATAAGGAAGATAAAGATAGATATTGTAATCTCCCTGCAGCAGCCTTGCAAGAGTGATACCGTCGGCACCGTTGTTGCCAGGTCCCGCTACTATGAGGACTTTGGAGTTTGCGGCCGCTATACTCTTTACCGCCTTTTCGAGCCCAAGTGCAGCATGCTCCATCAAAATATCTTCTGTCAGGTTGAATTTTTCATAACAGCGCTTATCAAGTTCGTAACAATCATCAAAAATTTTTTGCATTTTAATTTCCCGATACTGGTTTGGAGTTTTGCTTTTGGCACGATACCATGAAACTGTAAAAAAGTCATGGTTGTTAAAATAATACCGAAACTATGCTATAATTTCGGACTAAATCAAAACCGGAAGGAGGTGATGTCAGTATGCCTGGCATCGTCGTACGTGAAAACGAATCTTTTGATGAAGCATATCGCCGATTCAAAAAGCAGGTCGACCGCAATCTGGTCGTTACCGAAGCTCGTGCAAGACGCTTTTATGAGCCTATGACAGAAAAGCGCAAAAAACAGAAGATTGCAGCAAGAAAAAAATTGCTCAAGCGTCTGTTTATGCTGCGAAGATACGAATCGCGGCTTTAAGCCAAAAAGCCCTTTGCAGGGCTTTTTGAAAACTCAATGGTTTTTCGAATCTCCGTTTTCGCAGGTATTCATCCCCAAATAGCTGTATAAAGGGCACCAGCCAGTAACACCGGTTACCAGTGGTATTATCCCTGCCCAGCCCACTGTATTTCCTGTAATCATTGCAAATCCTATAAGTATCACTCCCGCCACTATACGACTCATTCTGTCCTGACTTCCCATCTGACATGCCATATTGTATCCTTTGAAACTCTTCTGTTTGTGGATAAATATATTACCAGAAAACCTCTTTCGTACAAAATTTTCGGAGAGCGCCGTTTTGGGAATCAGAACCGACTTTTTGAAAGAGTCTACTGTATTATTGCGATCTTTTTGGTATGGTATAATGGAAGCTATGAAAAAAACGTTCGCGACACTTTTTCTTTGTATACTGATGTATGTATCGGCCGACGCCGCCAATGTACAATGCAGAATTGAGAATGAGAGAATTTATTGCACCTATTTTCTTGACCGCTCGGACAATCAGAACGGAAAAGATGTTGAGTTTTACTGGATATCGCCAAACAGTCCAGATGATGACAGAATTAGACATTTTAGAATTCCGCCACAGCACGGTTCGGTATATGACTATCGTTTTCTTCCCGGAAGAGCCAAAGGGACATGGGAAGTCAAAGTAATCGATCTCGATTCAAATCAAACAGCCAGGACCACTTTCGATATAAACAGCACCGATGACTCCATGTTTGAAGAGGATTAAGTTCGATGCCGCTTCAAAATCTGATTTTGATTTTATACTCAAAACAGGGTAGGCTCCCTTAGATATCTTATTTTGAAGCTTCTTCTGTGGATGGGAGAATAACCGTTTTTTTCTATCGCCTCTATATGGGATCTGGTACCATAACCTTTGTTTTTTTCGAAGCCGTACAAAGGGTATTTCTCTCCCATTTTCACCATAATCCTGTCTCTTGTGACTTTAGCCAAAATGCTTGCGGCGCTCACTTCCGGTATTTCAATGTCAGCTTTTATTTTACATTTAAGCTTTTTGATACCAAATGTGGAATTACCATCGAAAATGTAACTATCCGCTTCCAAAGCAGAGATGATCTCTTTAAGGCCTCCTATCAAACAGGCACTGATTCCAGTTTTGTCTATTGCGGCGGCATCTATTGTTACGATATGGAAAGAGGCGTTGTCGGTGATGATTTCAAAAAGCTCTTCACGCTCTTTTTCCGTCAATCGCTTGGAGTCATCGAGACCATCTATAATTTCCGGCAATACTACACCTGCCATAACCATAGGTCCAGCAAGAGGGCCTCGTCCCGCTTCGTCTATTCCGCACAATCGTTTCATGTGCAGATTGTATCCATCCTGAACTGAAAAAAGAATATCCGCTCCATCGGACAGCTCTTTTTTCATGCAAAAATGAAGAGTTTGGCAATATAGTGCACAGGTT
This sequence comes from Hydrogenimonas sp., assembly GCA_015484905.1. Taxonomy (GTDB): domain Bacteria; phylum Campylobacterota; class Campylobacteria; order Campylobacterales; family Hydrogenimonadaceae; genus Hydrogenimonas. The sequence continues at coordinate 17,105 of WFUN01000024.1, forward strand.
GAGCACTCTTGATCCATTTTTAGTCCTGTAGCATCCATTCATAAAAAGGGACCGCTTTTATATTTACTTTTTCAAACATATATTCAAACGAATTGACTATGGTCAAAATGGTGATATCCATTATTTCGTATTTATCGATCTCATCGATGAGTCGTGGGATTTTTGCAGCGGAGCTCTGCTGGTCTGTAAACGGTGAAATAAGTATGGCTCGGTTTGTTGCAGGGTCGAAAAAGTCTATCTTGTCGGTGTAGACTATCTCATGGTATCTCTTGAGCAGTTTTGATGCCGCTATAGTGTAAAGTTGACCCATAAGAGATTTTTCAAAGTGCAACGAAGCCGGTATGGCGAAGTCGTAAAAAAGCACTCTTTTGGCAGCTTTGGGCTGATTTAATTTTGGTATCCACGATATGATACGCCGCTCTTCAAAACCCTTGAGCGTTTTGTAGATGCGGTCTTTCGAGATTTTGTGCTCTCTTTTTAGAATCTCATATAACTGATGAGCGGTTACCGGTTTGCCCTGAAAATACGAGAGGTATTTGAACACCGTCAGATCGCCTGGAGTTGGAAGAATGGATCGTATGTTCTCATGCAGCCTGAGCGTAAGAATCGACTCGTGGACTCCGGTCATGTTGGGCAAAGAACCGGTACGCAGATAGTAGGAAAAAGAGTGTTCCGGATCTATATGGCGCTTCTCGAAAGCGATATACTCTTCAAAATCGAGCGTACCGACTTCAAGTAGCGGAAGCAGAGGATTTTTTCTGTATGGAGCTTCGCTTACCACTATTGTCTGTTTGCATTTTGGCAAAGAAAAAGAGTTGTCGCAGTGGTCGATAACAACGGTTTCGATTTCGTTGGACTCAATAAAAGCGTCAATTTCCGAACTTTCGAGTTTCTTGTCGATACGCAGATCTCTCATATCGATATAAAGATGTCTTCTCTTCGGTATTTTGGAAAGATAATCCAGTACAAGCCATGTTTTGCCGGTTTTTGGAGCTCCATACAGGTTGAATGTATACGAAGGAATCTCCGTTTTTCGCTCGATGAATCCGACAGCTCTGGGTGTAGATTCGTAAAACGCTTCCAATAGCCTCATAAAAACTTCCTGTCCGGTCGTCGGGACCGTTTTTCTCTGTTTTGCTTACATATTTCCTTGAAAGAAGGAAACAAAATTTAAAAAGTATATCATAAAACCCCCGTAAAACCTTGAATTAACGAAAACTTTTGAGTATAATCTTGGCTCCAAAAAGTGTTGGCATAATGTAAAATAGATACCAACAAGTTCTTTTAAGGGAAAACCTAATGGAAAAAATTCGACTAAAACTCAAAGCGTACGATCATCGTGTGCTTGATCGGTCAGTTGCTGCAATTGTTGAAGCAGTCAAAAGAACGGGTGCGGAGATACGCGGCCCAATTCCAATGCCTACAAAGATCCGACGCTACACGGTGCTCAGATCGCCTCATATCAATAAAGATTCTCGCGAACAGTTTGAAATCAGAATGCATGGACGGATGATAGATATCGTCTCTGCGACTCCTGATACGATCGATTCGCTGATGAAATTGGATCTTGCACCTGAAGTAGACGTCGAAGTGCGATCTATGGGTAATAAGGGGTAACGCATGGAATTCATCGTAGAGAAAATCGGTATGAGCCGAACAATCAGTGTGCCAAGCGTAGCAGTGACGCTTCTGAAGGTGCAGGATGTAAAAGTCTGCGAGATTGCACCGGATGGTCGCGCTATTGTAGCTTATGCAAGCGGAAAGAAACGTAACAAAGCGACAGAAGGCCAGCAGAAAAAGTATGGCCTTAGTCCGGAATTCAACCGTTTTGCGACACTTCGGGTTGCTAACAAAGAAGCGGGAGATCTGGATCTTGCTCCGCTCACAGAAGCGAAAAAGGTCAAAACGACGTTCAAGACAAAAGGACGCGGATTTTCCGGAGTCATGAAAAGATGGAATTTTGCAGGTGGCCCCAAGAGCCACGGTTCACGTTTTCACAGAGCCCCGGGTTCTATAGGAAATTGTGAATGGCCAGGTCGTGTGCAGCCCGGACAGAAGATGCCCGGACAGTATGGCAACACAAAAGTAACAGTCAAAAATGAGATCGTATCGTTTGATCCAGAGAAGAGGATTCTTGTGGTAAAAGGTGCCGTTCCCGGACCTAATGGAGCGATGGGTCGAGTAAGGATTTTCAAATGAGTAAGGCAGCAGTTGTTTTAAACGAAAATTTGGAGCGTACGGGAGAAGCGGAAGTTCCTGCAGATTTTTTTGAAGCGAATCCGCATAATCTGTACCTGTATATCAAGTCATATCAGGCGGCACTGCGTTCAAATACCGCACACTCCAAAAACCGTTCGGCGGTTAGCGGCGGAGGCAAAAAGCCCTGGTCCCAAAAAGGCCGTGGCGGTGCGCGTGCAGGCTCTATTCGTTCTCCTCTGTTTGTAGGTGGCGGTGTTGCTTTCGGACCGAGGGCAAACCGCAACTATACTCAGAAGGTGAACAAGAAACAGAAGCGCCTTGCACTTATGCATGCACTTGCGGAAAAAGCTGCCAACGGCAAACTCTATATTGTTGATGCAATAGAGGTTAGAAGCGGAAAGACTAAAGATGCCGCAGGCTTGATGAGCAAACTCGGCGAGCGTGATGCTCTTTGGGTCAAGTCGCTGATCGACGACAAAACCTATTTGGCATTTAGAAATCTTCCAAACTGTTATTTGATAGAAGAGAATGAACTCAACGGCTATCTGGCAGCGGCGTACAACGCGGTTGTAATTGAAAAAGCGGTTTGGGAAAATCTGACGAAAAAGGGCTAAGATGGCAGATATTACAGACATCAAATCGATACTCTATACGGAAAAGACTCTCGGTCTTCAGGAAGATGGGGTAATCGTGGTTCAGACATCTCCAAAAGTTACCAAGAATCAGCTCAAAGCGATTTTTAAAGAGTATTTCGGCGTAAATCCCGTTAAGGTCAACTCGCTTCGCCAGACCGGAAAAGTAAAGCGTTTTCGTGGAAAAGAGGGCAAGCGTGCAGATTTCAAAAAATTTTTCGTTAAGTTGCCCGAGGGCGCAAATATCGAAAGCCTGAGCGTATAAGGAAAAGAAGATGGCAATTAAAACTTATAAACCGTATACTCCCAGCCGCCGCTATATGAGCGGAGTCGACAATGGAGATATCACATCCAGGCCAACCGTTCGCAAGCTTCTTAAAAAGCTTCCGGCCAAGGCTGGACGCAACAATCGTGGTCGTATAACATCCCGTCACAAAGAGGCGGGAGCGAAAAAACTATACCGTATCATCGATTTCAAGCGCAACAAGTTTGGTATAGAAGGGACAATATCTACTATAGAGTATGATCCATACAGAAACTGTCGCATCTGTCTTGTCACTTATGCTGACGGAGAGAAGCGCTATATCATTCAGCCGAGCGGACTGAAGGTGGGTGACAAAGTTCAGGCGGCGGAAGCCGGTCTTGATATAAAACCGGGCAATGCTATGAAACTCAAAAACATTCCTGTAGGTACGCTGGTACACAATATAGAAATGAAGCCCGGAAAGGGTGGACAGATTGTAAGAAGTGCCGGTGGATACGCACAGATTATGGGACGAGAAGGCAAATATGTGATTGTAAGACTTCCCAGCTCCGAGATGAGAAAAGTTCTCGGTGAGTGCATGGCCACTGTCGGAACTGTCGGAAACGAAGAGTTTTCCAACATTGTCATCGGCAAGGCGGGAAGAAGCAGACATCTTGGCATACGCCCCCAGACACGTGGTTCGGCCATGAACCCGGTTGATCACCCGCATGGTGGTGGTGAAGGCAAGACCAACTCGGGACGTCATCCTGTAACACCTTGGGGCATGCCCACAAAAGGCTTCAAAACTCGTCGTAAAAAAGCCAGTGACAAACTGATCATTTCGCGACGCAAAAAGAAATAAGAGGGTAAAAAATGGCAAGATCGATTAAAAAGGGTCCTTTCATAGATGAGCATCTGATGAAAAAAGTGCTTAAAGCGAAAGAGACCGGAGATACCAAACCTATAAAGACCTGGTCACGCCGAAGTACCATCTTTCCGGAGATGATCGGACTGACCATAAATGTCCATAACGGACGACAGTTTGTTCCTGTGTATATTACGGAGAACCATGTTGGATACAAACTCGGCGAGTTTGCTCCGACACGTACATTCAGAGGCCACAAGGGCTCTGTTCAAAAAAAGATCGGGAAGTAAGGGGTAGATGATGAGTAGAGCAACACTTAAGTTCATCCGCCTCAGTCCGACAAAAGCGCGGCTTATTGCACGTGAGGTACAGGGAATGAATGCCGAACTTGCACTGGCGAGTCTCGAGTTTATGCCCAATAAAGCGGCGAAAGTCATCTCCAAAGTGATCGCATCGGCGGTTGCAAATGGCGGATATGAGCCGGAAGAGGTAGTAATCTCTTCATGCCGCATTGACAAAGGGCCGGTCCTGAAACGATGGAAGCCGCGTGCGCGTGGTCGTGCATCACGAATAATGAAACCAACATCTCATGTGATTGTCGAAGTCACGGAAGCGAAGGATAAGTAATGGGTCAGAAAGTCAATCCGATTGGTTTGCGCCTTGGAATCAACAGAAACTGGTCGTCGCGCTGGTATCCGAACTGGCAGCGAGTTCCTGCGTTTGTTGCAGAAGATGACAAAATAAGAAAGTTTCTCAAAAAAGAGCTCTATTACGCAGGAATTGCGGATATTATCATTGAGCGTACCGCAAAACGCCTGCGTGTAACCATAGTTGCTGCACGCCCCGGTATAATCATCGGTAAAAAAGGTGCAGATATCGAGAAACTGAAAGATCGTCTGCAAAAGATGGTTCAAAAACCGGTTGCTCTGAATATTCGTGAAGAGAAACGACCGCAGGCTTCGGCCCAGCTTGCAGCGGAAAATATTGCTACGCAGCTCGAACGACGTGTGGCTTTCCGCCGTGCGATGAAAAAAGTTATCCAGGCTGCGCAGAAAGCAGGCGCAAAAGGGATCAAGGTTCAGGTTGCAGGACGTCTTGGCGGAGCAGAAATGGCACGAACAGAGTGGTATCTGGAAGGGCGGGTGCCTCTTCATACGCTTCGCGCAAAAATAGATTATGGCTTTGCAAGCGCATATACCACATATGGAATTATCGGGGTAAAAGTGTGGATCTTCAAAGGTGAGGTTCTTCAAAAAGGAATCCAGCCGGAGCCAGCAGAAGAGAAGCGCAGCCGCCGAGCTCCGAGACGTGGAAGGAGTTAAGTTATGTTGATGCCTAAAAGAACGAAATACAGAAAGCAGCAAAAGGGTAGAAATCGCGGAAAATCTTACCGCGGCTGTCAGCTTGCATTTGGAGATATCGGTATAAAAGCGACCGAAGCGGGCCGAATAGACAGTCGACAGATTGAAGCGGCTCGTGTCGCCATGACTCGTCACGTCAAGCGAACGGGTAAGGTATGGATTAGAGTGTTTCCGGACAAACCTCTTACGGCAAAACCTCTCGAGACGAGAATGGGTAAGGGTAAAGGTTCGGTAGATAAATGGGTTATGAATATCAAGCCGGGCCGCATAATATATGAAATGGCCGGTGTAGAAGAGAAGCTTGCACGTGAAGCTTTGACACTGGCGATGCACAAACTCCCTTTCAAAACAAAAATTGTAACTCAAGAGGCCAGCAATGAAATATACTGAAATTAAAGACAAAAGCTTGCAGGAGCTTGAAGGGATGTTGAAAGAGAAAAAGATGGAGCTGTTTGAGATGAAACTCAAACTAAAGACGATGCAGCTAACGAATCCAAACGAGATTCGTGCTGTCAGAAAAGATATAGCACGCATCAAAACCGCCATCAGCGCGCAGAAGAATGCATAAGGATTAAAAATGGCGTCTCATAAACGTATTATTCAAGGAACCGTTATCAAGAAAGCGGGCGATAAAACGGCGACTGTTCTTGTAGAGCGTCGCGTAATGCATCCTCGCTATCACAAGACGGTAAAAAGATTTAAAAAATACCTCGTTCATGATGAACGAAACGAAACGAAAGTAGGCGATATCGTTATGGCGATCGAGTGCAGACCGCTTTCCAAAACCAAATCGTTTCGCCTTAAGGAGATCGTGAGTACAGGAGTCGGGTCATGATTCAAAGTTTTACAAGACTCAATGTCGCAGACAACAGTGGTGCGAAAGAGATTATGTGTATAAAAGTTTTAGGTGGCAGCAAGCGGCGCTATGCCAGTGTGGGTGATGTCATTGTCGCTTCTGTCAAAAAAGCGCTTCCGAATGGAAAGGTTAAAAAAGGACAGGTTGTAAAAGCGGTGGTTGTCAGAACAAAAAAAGAGATTCAGCGTGAAAACGGATCTTTGATACGTTTCGACGATAATGCCGCAGTGATTCTCGACAGTAAAAAAGAGCCTATAGGTACACGTATTTTTGGACCGGTAAGTCGTGAAGTTCGTTATGCAAACTTCATGAAAATCGTATCTCTTGCTCCGGAGGTTCTCTAATGGCTAAGAAGTTCAAGATCAAAAAAGGCGACACTGTCGAAATTATAGCCGGTGACGACAAAGGAAAGCAGGCAGAAGTTCTTCGTGTACTTCCTGCCAAGGATGCAGTTATAGTGGCTGGATGCAAAGTGGCGAAAAAGGCCGTCAAGCCGACAGAGCAGAATCCGGATGGTGGATTTGTAAACAAGGAGATGCCTATACACATCTCAAATGTACGCAAAGTGGAAGGTGCATAAAATGCTGAGACTCAAAGAAAAATTTCAAGAACTCAAGCCGGTACTGCAAGAAGAGCTCGGCATAAAAAACCCGATGCTTGTTCCGGCATTGGAGAAGATTGTCATAAGTGTCGGATGCGGCAGTGATGCAAAAGATACCAAAGTGGTACAAAATATTGCCGATACGATTACGTTGATTGCCGGACAAAAGGCGATTATTGTCCCAGCCAGAAAGTCGGTAGCGGGATTCAAGGTACGAGAAGGCATGCCCGTCGGAGTAAAAGTGACTTTGCGCGGAAAATTGATGTATAACTTTCTTGACAAGCTGATCTCTATCGCTCTTCCGAGAGTAAAAGATTTCCGTGGAGTTTCAAGAAACGGTTTTGACGGTCATGGAAACTATAATTTCGGACTCAACGAGCAATTGATGTTTCCGGAAGTCGAGTATGACAATATCATCAAAACACACGGTATGAACATAACTATAGTTACAACGACTGATAATGACAAATCGGCATTCGCGCTTCTTGAAAAGCTCGGCATGCCTTTTGCAAAAGGACGACAAAATGGCTAAGAAATCTATGATTGCCAAGCAGAAGCAGAAACCAAAATTCAAAGTTCGTGCATATTCACGCTGCAGTATCTGTGGTCGACCGCACTCCGTATACAGGGATTTCGGTATCTGTCGAATCTGTCTGCGAAAAATGGCTAGCGAAGGTCTTCTTCCTGGCGTAAAAAAATCAAGCTGGTAAGGAGATGGCAATGGTGAACGATCTAATTGCAGATTCATTGACACGCATTAGAAACGCATCGATGCGAAGATTGGAAGTGACAACGCTTCTATATTCGAAAATCGTTGAAGCGATTATGAAAATCTTGCAGGAAAAAGGGTATATTGAGAGCTACAAAGTCGTTGAAAACGACGGCAAGAAGACGATCAACGTCGTACTCAAGTATGATGACGAAGGCAGAAGTGTCATAAATGAAATCAAGCGTATCTCCAAGCCTGGCAGACGAGTGTATAAAGGCAAAGAGATGATTAAGCGATTCAAAAACGGCTACGGCACCATTGTCGTAAGCACATCTCAGGGCGTATTGGCCAACGATGAGGCGTATAAGCGTGGAATCGGTGGCGAAGTTCTGTGCAGTATCTGGTAAGGAAATTAATATGTCAAGAATAGGAAAGAAACCGATTGATATCCCGACAGGCATAGAGGTCAAGGTCGAGGGTACAGAAGTTGTCGTTTCCAAGGGAAAAGATATCAAGCGTCTCGATACGCACGGACGTGTAGATATTGAAATTGCCGATAACAAAATTGTATTTCATCGTAAAGGTGACAATAAGGCGAGCAGTGCATTCTGGGGCACATATCGTGCGCTTACCCAAAATATCATCACAGGGCTCACTCAGGGATTCGAGAAGAAGCTTGAAATCAACGGAGTCGGTTACCGGGCAGCCGTAAAAGGGAGAGTTCTCGAGCTTCAACTCGGTTTTTCCCATCCTGTAAACTATGATATTCCGGAAGGAATAGAGATCGGTGTCGAGAAGAATGTGATCACCGTAAAAGGGCAGGATAAGCAGAAGGTCGGTCAGGTAGCGGCAGAGATCCGCGCGTACAGACCACCGGAACCTTACAAAGGCAAAGGTGTCAAATATGTGGATGAAGTGATTCTCCGCAAAGCCGGTAAAACAGGTAAATAAGGGTTGAATAATGAATAGAACACTACTCATGAAGAAAAATGTACAGCGCGCAAAACGCAAAGCCCGCGTACGTGGCAAAATATTCGGTACAGCAGAAAAACCACGTATTACCGTGTTCCGATCCAACAAACACATTTATGCACAGGCGATAGATGATGTTGCAGGTGTTACGTTGGCGAATGCAGACGGATGCAAGATGGGCCTGAAAGCCAATAAAGAAGCGGCTGTCAAAGTTGCGGAGGCGATTGCGGCTGCAATGAAAGCAAAAGGTATCGAGACCGCGGTGTTCGATCGTAACGGTTACATCTACCATGGAGTAGTTGCCGCATTTGCCGACGCATTGCGTGAAAATGGAATACAGGTCTAAAAGGGTAAATATATGGAAAATATCAATCGTGAAGATTTTGAAGAGGTAATCGTCAATATAGGTCGCGTAACGAAAGTTGTAAAAGGTGGTCGACGATTCCGGTTTACGGCACTTGTTGTTGTGGGAGACCGCAATGGAACGGTTGGCTTTGGAATGGGCAAGGCCAAAGAGGTTCCTGATGCAATTCGCAAGGGAATCGATGAAGCATTCAAAAACCTGGTCAAAGTCAACATCAAAGGCTCGACGATTGCTCACGATATTGAGCATAAATACAATTCGAGCAAAATTTTGTTAAAACCGGCCAGTGAAGGAACCGGAGTCATTGCGGGCGGCGCTGCACGGCCTGTTATAGAACTTGCCGGAATAAAAGATATTCTGACCAAATCGTTGGGCTCCAACAATCCGAACAACCTGGTTCGGGCAACCGTTGAAGCATTAAGCCGAATCAAAGGATAAGATTATGTCACTTCACAATATTACAAAGGCGCAGGGCAGTACAAGCAGAACCAAGCGAGTCGGGCGTGGCCAGGGCAGTGGAATGGGGAAAACCGCTACACGTGGGAACAAAGGACAAAAATCCAGGACTGGCTATAAGCGAAAGCGTGGCTTTGAAGGTGGTCAGCAGCCGATACAGCGTCGTTTGCCCAAAATAGGCTTTAACTCACGTGTTGAAAAACCTTATGTTATCAACATTGAGCGTGTGCCGGCCATCGCCGAATTGAACGAAATTACCATGGAGACACTTTTGACTGTACATTCGATCAAAGGCAAACACAAGCGCGTTAAACTGATCGGCAAAGGCGCGAAAGAGCTCGCTGGGAAAATAAAAGACGAGCACATTACAACCAGTGGAAAATAGCAATGACTAAATCATTGGTCAATAAAATCCTGATTACCCTGGGGTTTTTGCTGGCATACCGGGTCCTGGCATATGTACCGGTACCCGGTGTAAACGTCGATGTTATCAAGGAGTTCTTCGATTCCAACTCCTCAAACGCTCTGGGCATGTTCAATATGTTCAGCGGAAATGCGGTAGAGCGACTGAGTATCATCTCTTTGGGCATTATGCCCTACATAACTGCGTCGATTATTATGGAGCTTTTGGCTGCGACCTTTCCTGAATTGGGCAAGATGAAAAAAGAACGGGACGGGATGACCAAGTATATGCAGATTATTCGCTACGCGACAATAGGTATTACACTTGTGCAGGCAATCGGTGTTGCCATAGGCCTTCAGAGTCTCACGGGAAAAGGTGGTGAAAGTGCCATAATGATAGACACGACTACGTTTGTCACGGTTGCTGCATTCTCCATGTTGACAGGAACTATGTTGTTGATGTGGATAGGTGAGCAGATTACTCAAAGAGGTGTTGGCAACGGGATCTCTCTTATAATTTTCGCCGGTATCGTCTCTTCAATTCCTACGGCAATCGGAGGAACGATCAATCTTGTAAATACCGGAGAGTTGAACTTCCTTGTGGTTCTGGCCATATTGGCGATCATACTTTTGACAGTCGGTTTTATTATTTACGTAGAGCTTGGTGAAAGACGCATCCCGATCAGTTATTCGAGAAAAGTGATGATGCAAAACCAAAAGAAACGTGTAATGAACTACATTCCCATCAAAGTGAATCTGAGTGGAGTTATTCCACCGATTTTTGCATCGGCGATTTTGATGTTTCCCTCTACGATTCTGCAGGCATCGACAAATCCGATAATGCAGAAAATTTCAGACTTCCTGAATCCAAACAGTTATACATTCAACTTTTTAATGTTTCTGTTCGTCATATTTTTCGCCTATTTTTATGCATCTATAGTTTTTAATGCAAAAGATATTGCCGACAATCTGAAACGTCAGGGAGGATTTATTCCCGGGGTACGTCCCGGAGCGCATACTGCAGAGTTTTTGAATGAGGTTGCAAGTAGACTTACGTTTTGGGGAGCAATCTATTTGGCACTTATCTCTACGCTGCCATGGATTCTGGTAAAGAGTATGGGCGTGCCCTTTTATTTCGGCGGCACAGCGGTACTTATCGTAGTGCAGGTGGCACTGGACACTATGAGAAAAATCGAAGCGCAGATATACATGAGCAAATATGAAACACTTAGTGCGGTAGGTTTGTAGATGGCAATTGCGATCCGAAAGCCAGCTGAAATAGAGAAGCTTCGGAAAGCAAACAGAATAGTCGCCGAGACACTGGAGTATCTTCGCAAAAATATTAAGCCGGGCATGACGCTCAAAGAGATAGATTCAATGGGCGAAGAGTTTATTCGCTCCAAAGGAGCCAAACCTTCCTTTAAGGGGCTCTATGGCTTTCCTGCAGCCGTATGCACCTCGCTGAACGAGGTGATAATTCATGGGGTGCCGGACGAAACCAAAATAAAAGAGGGTGACATTCTCGGTCTTGATATCGGTACCGAGCTGGAGGGATGGTATGGCGATGCTGCTGTTACTATTCCGATTGGCTCGGTAAGCGAGGAAGATGAGCGTCTTATTGCGTGCGCCAAAGATGCGCTCAATCATGCCATAGAAATAATACACTCCGGCATGCGTTTCAAAGAGCTGAGTCTGGAGCTTGAAAAATTTATCAGATCCCGTGGATTTACACCCTTGCTGAATTTTTGCGGACATGGAATAGGGCGCAAACCTCATGAAGAGCCTGAAATTCCCAACTACCTGGAACATGGAAGTTCCAAGAGCGGACCGAAAATTAAAAACGGTATGGTGTTCTGTCTGGAGCCGATGATATGTCAAAAAACAGGAACTCCAAAAATTCTTGAGGATAAGTGGTCGGTCGTAAGCGAAGATAGAAGACGTGGAAGCCATTATGAACATACAGTGGCCATAGTGGGTAACAGAGCAGAGATATTAACGCAACCATAAGGAGGAGAGATGGCTAAAGATGATGTAATTGAAATAGATGGAAAAGTGATCGAGGCGCTTCCAAATGCGATGTTTAGAGTTGAGCTTGAAAACGGACACGTGGTTTTGTGCCACATTGCCGGAAAGATGAGAATGCACTATATTCGCATATTGCCGGGAGACAAGGTTAAAGTGGAATTGACTCCATACAGCTTGGACAAGGGCAGAATAATATATAGATATAAGTAAGCTGTAAGTTGGCTTAATATATAATTCCATCCCCTTTTCCATCTATATGAAGGAGTTTTGCATAAATCGCACTGTTTATGCAAGGGTCGGTTTGGCAGCGGTTCGCCAAACCTAAACAGGGGAGAGTTCGAAATGGTTTCGGATTCGTCAAGTGCAGAATGGAAGCTTTTTCAAAGTGAAATTTTATCTGCCTGTCTGTGGTTCATATTCAAAGCGGGCGGGTAGTTTTCGTATGGCATAGTGAAAAGCAATGCGGCTCAATCAGCGGTGTGGGCTCGTCTTTGCATGGGTTGTCCATTGGGAAGAACTCATCTTTAGCGCAAGTTTCACCGACATGGTCGCTGAAACGTAACAAGGAGACAAATAATGAAAGTCAGGGCATCAGTTAAAAAGATGTGCGATAAATGCAAAATCATCAAACGAAAAGGCATTGTTCGCGTAATCTGTATAAATCCCAAACATAAACAGAGACAAGGATAAGCATGGCACGTATTGCGGGTGTTGATTTACCTAAGAAGAAACGTTTGGAGTATGCGCTTACATACATATACGGTATCGGATTGACAACTTCGAGAAAGATTCTCGATGCTACAGGTATCAGTTATGACAAGCGTGTGCACGAGTTGAGTGAAGAAGAGGCTGCAGCGATTCGAAACGAGATTCAAAAAAATTATATGGTTGAAGGGGATCTTCGAAAAAAAGTCGCTATGGACATAAAATCATTGATGGATCTGGGAAGTTATCGCGGCCTGCGCCACAGACGTGGCCTTCCTGTGCGCGGACAGAAGACAAAAACGAATGCCAGAACGCGCAAAGGCAAGCGTAAAACAGTCGGCGCGGCAAGCAAGTAAGGAGTAACAGTGGCTAAAAGAAAAACGACCAGAAAAAAGATAGTCAAAAAGAATATTGCCAGAGGTGTAGTCTATATCAGCGCTACATACAACAATACAGTCATTACCGTTACGGACGAAGCCGGCAATGTAATCTCCTGGAGCAGTGCCGGATCGCTCGGTTTCAAAGGGAGTAAAAAATCTACTCCATACGCTGCTCAGCAGGCAGTGGAAGATGCGCTTACAAAAGCGAAAGAGCATGGGATAAAAGAGGTAGGAATCAAAGTGCAGGGCCCTGGAAGCGGGCGAGAGACTGCGGTAAAGAGTGTAGGTGCGACAGAAGGGATACGTGTACTGTTTCTAAAAGACATTACACCTCTGCCTCACAATGGGTGCAGACCACCTAAACGAAGAAGAGTATAAGGGGACGAGATGGCACGATATAGAGGACCGGTAGAAAAAATCGAACGTCGCCTTGGTGTGAGTCTCGGACTCAAAGGTGAAAGAAGGCTTGCTGGAAAGAGCGCGATCGATAAACGACCATATGCGCCGGGACAGCATGGACAGCGCAGAGCAAAAATCAGCCAATATGGACTTCAACTGCGGGAAAAGCAGAAGGCGAAATATATGTATGGTGTCGCCGAGAAGCAGTTCAGGCGACTTTTCAAAGATGCTAACCGTATGGAGGGCAATACCGGAGAAAACCTGATTGCGCTTCTTGAAAGGCGTCTTGACAATGTGGTGTACAGAATGGGGTTTGCCACCACAAGAGCTTTTGCAAGACAGCTTGTGACACATGGTCATATTCTTGTGGATGGGAAACGGGTGAATATACCCTCTTACCGGGTGAAACCGGGACAGAAGATAGAGGTGCGGGAAAAGAGCAAAAACAATCCGCAGATACAGCGGGCCATGGAGCTCACCAGGCAGACCGGCATGGTGTCGTGGGTTGATGTGGATGAGACTAAACTGTTTGGTATCTTTACGCGTGTTCCTGAACGTGAAGAGGTAGTTATTCCTGTAGAAGAGCGCTTGATCGTCGAGCTTTATTCCAAATAATAGTTAAAAGCGAGTTGCCCATGAAAAGAATCAAAACATCACCTTTCATGCCCAGTGAAGTCAACATTGAGCAGATCGGTGCCAACAGAGTACGCATTACAGCTTTTCCATTTGAGACAGGCTATGCAGTTTCACTGGCCCACCCGATCCGTCGTCTGCTTCTTGGGAGCACGATCGGGTATGCTCCAATCGGTGTGAAGATAGAAGGGGCATCTCACGAGTTCGATTCTGTACGCGGAATGCTTGAAGATGTTGCCGTTTTTATAATAAACCTTAAAAATCTCCGATTTAAAATCAAAGGTGAAGAGAAAAAGGCTGAAGTCAGTTACAGCTTCAAAGGACCGATCGAGATTAAAGGCTCCGACCTGAGCAATGATCAGATCGAAGTGGTAACACCGGACGGATTTCTTGCAACACTGAATGAAGATGCGGAATTCAGTTTCTCTCTACTGATTCACAAGGGGATCGGATATGTACCAAGTGAGGATATAAGAGAGTCGCTGCCTGAAGGTTATATCGGTCTGGATGCATTTTTTACGCCAGTACGCGCAGCAAGTTACAGGATAGAGAATATGCTCGTAGAGGACAACCCCAACTATGAGAAGATAGTGTTCGATATTGAAACAGACGGGCAGATCGATGCAATCACAGCATTTAAAAACACTATCGAAGTGATGTATCGTCAGATGTCTGTTTTCAACAACATTCTCGATATAGATGTCGTAGATGAAGAGAGGGCGATGACGGCAGAAAACCCGATCGTTAAACAGCTGATGCAGGGATTGGAGTCATTGGGACTCAGTGCAAGAAGTTTCAATTCGCTTGAGCGAGCAGGTCTGAAATTTATTGGCGAACTGGCGCTCATGAGCGAAAATGAACTCAAAGAGATCAAAAATCTCGGCAAAAAATCTCTTGAAGAGATCAAAGAGAAACTGGAAGAGGTTGGTTTCCCTGCGGGATCCAAGCTTGATGAAGAGACCGAGAAACAACTCAGAAAAAAAATTGAACAAAAAAAACAGTAAACGAAGGATAAACGATGAGACATCGACATGGATATCGAAAATTGAGCCGGACTTCCGCTCATCGCGCAGCCTTGCTTAAAAACCTCTCTATAGCTCTTATCCAGAATGGTCGCATAGAGACTACTCTGGCAAAAGCAAAAACGCTTAGAAGCGTTTTCGAGAAATTGGTGACACGTGCGAAAGCCGGAGATTTCAATGCACACAGGGCTGTATTTGCCAAACTTCAGGACAAATCTTCTACAAAGAAACTTGTAGAGGAGATCGCTCCAAAATATGTTGAGCGCAACGGCGGGTATACCAGAATCATCAAAACAAGGCAGCGTCGCGGAGATTCTGCAGATATGGCGATAATAGAGCTGGTATAAAATACATTTTTTCGGGACCCCGTTCCCGAAGTTAATTTCTCCTGAACTCTTTTGGCAACTTCATTTTCCGGTTGTAAAATCTTCACTTTTTTGTTAATATAGATTGACTGTACGATTACTATTTTAGGACGATAATAATGATACCTTTCAGTGATGAAGATCTATATCCGGCAGTTGAAAATGTAATTGAGAAAGTGCGCCCATCGCTTGCACTTGATGGTGGCGACATAAAGCTGCTGGGTATCAAAAACGGAAAAGTCTATGTTCAACTGCAAGGAGCCTGTATAGGATGTGCAAGTAGCGGAAGTACAATCAAATATGGCGTGGAGAGACAGATGAGAATGGATATCCACCCAGAAATAGAAGTTATCAGTGTTCCTGTAGGTCTGGAAGACCAATGGGACAAGATGGAATAAGGAAATGATGAACAAGAAAGAGAACAAAAAGATTTTGGATCGGGCAGAAAACCTTTTTTATCGTGGAGACTACAGTGAAGCATTGAGAATGTATGGGATTTTGCTTAAGGATTATCCTGATCTTGAAGAGGCAAGAATTGGCGCTATACTGAGTGATATAGCACTTGAAAACGATGAAGAGGCTCAGGCGCTGTTTGAGTATTATCAGGTCCTGAAAGAAGAGGAACAAGAGGGGGCGGAGCGGATTATTGAAGAGATGATTGGTTCGCTGGACAGCGCTCTTGAAAAAATTTCCGACCTTCTTGAAGGTGGAGCGCTTGCACGCGATGAATCCATCAATGGCATCACATACAAGGATTTCAAGGAGCTTGTGGAGCTGCGAGGAAACTTCAGACGGGCGTTTGAAGATATCATGTTTTCTACAAAGGTGGTGATTACCGAAAAAGAGGATATGCTCGATTTTTTGCACAAACTTGTAGAAAACGGATTCAACGAAATGGCGATGCGCTATATTGAAAGTGCAGCCGTAGCTTATCCGGGGGAAGAGAAGATCAAGGATCTGATCGAAAAGATAAAAGGTTGACAATGACAGTTGATTTCGGTGGCGATATCGGCTGCATTACGGACGATAGTCGTGAAGCCTCGGAAGACAGACTCTTTCTTTTGACGAAACAGAATAGAAGCTTCAAAAAGGAGGCTTTGTCCAAAGGGTCGAAAGCCATTTCACCAAAAGAGTTGGCAGAGGCACTTGGCCTTTGCAAAATGGAAGTGATCGGCATTACCGGGACCAACGGAAAGACTACTACCGCAGCCGCACTCTACTCTACTCTTCTGGATCTCGATTATGGTGTTGCGATGCAGGGTACACGCGGTTTTTTTATCAATGACGAAAGAGTTGGGGAAAAATCTCTAACTACACCTCCCGTTCTTGCAACTTTTGCCCATATGAAAGAGGCCAGAGATAGAGATTGCGACTTCTTTGTTATGGAGGTCAGTTCTCACGCCATAGATCAGTTTCGAATCGAAGGAATAGATTTCGCTCTTAAAATCCATACCAATGTAACAAGCGATCATCTCGACTATCACAAGTCTGTAGATGAATACAAAAAGGTTAAAAGCAGTTTTTTTCAGGACAATGGAAAGAAATTGATAAACCGGGACGACGATAATTTGAAATTCAATCCTAAAAACGCCTATACTTACGGTGTTGAGAATCCGGCAACATACAAAGTGATGGCTTATACTCTCACAGGAGGCGTCAGCGGCATTATCAGACATTTTGAAACTGTGGTGCCTTTTGAAACATCGCTGCACGGATTTTTCAATCTCTACAACTTAACCGCTGCAATCGCCGCTGTACATATTCTAACAGATGAAGATCTTGGCGATATATGTGAAGCGATCGAAAATTTCGGCGGTGTAGCCGGAAGGATGGAAATAGTTAGCAAGGAGCCTTTTGTCATAGTCGATTTCGCACATACACAAGATGGCATAAAGCAGGTGCTCGACTCTCTTAAGGAGAAAGAGGTTCGGGTTGTTTTAGGAGCCGGCGGAGACAGAGACAGGAGCAAGCGTCCGGCTATGGGTCGTGCTGCGGCTTCGATAGCCAAGAAAGTCTATATAACAAGCGATAATCCCAGAAGTGAGGATCCCGTAAAAATTATCGATGAAATTTCTGAAGGAATTGAAGATAAAAATAAGATGGTAAAAATAATCGATCGCAAAGCCGCAATAGAGTGCGCTTTGTCGGAGCTTCAATCGGGTGAGGTCTTGCTGGTGCTTGGAAAAGGGGATGAAACGTGGCAAGAGATAGGGAATAAAAAAATTCCTTTTGATGACAGGGAGGTAATCCGAGAGATTCTCAACCTTCAAAACGTACGTAGATAGGGTTGTGGTCAGATACTGGTGTATCTATGACCAATGCAGACGCCGGCTCAAGACCTCGGTAGTAGATATGATCGAGCGGCATACCGAGAATCGATTTTATCTCATTTTCGTTATCCGGCAGAAGGCGGACAAGTCCTGAAGCTTCTGTTATTTTTTTTATCGATTCCTGCCTTTTCTTGCTCCATGTATTAAAATCGCCTGCGACTATGAATCTCTCCTCTTCCGTACTCTCGATCAGCTTCGTTATTCTATCTAGTTCTTTTACAAAAAGCCTGTGTGGGACAAAGTTTATCGCATGCAGATTCAAAAGAGCCAGCTTTTCGCCGTTTTGAAGCAAGTGCCGGCTCAATAGAGCGCTTTTTTTGGTCGCTATTCCAGCTTCACGCACTTTTGTGGTAAAAACAGTATGTGTCATGAAGGGAAACCTTGAAAGTGTCATTACCCCGAAGTGGTGGCGGTTGCTTGTGAAATTACAGCTTAGTGCATGGGAGAAGTGCTGAAAATGGTTTGGTATGCCGGTATTGGCGATTTTAACCTCCTGCAGGGCTATAAGATCGCTTGGATACAGCTTTAGAAGATGCAAAAACTCTCTTTGGAATTCTGCAGTCAGTGAACGTTTTTGTATGTTCCAGCACAAAAAACCGAATGTTGACGGGCTGCTTCGTCTCATTCTTGTTATACCAACGGTGAGAATATTCGCATGAAGTTTTCCGTATGCGTTACAAAAAGACTCTTTGGCGGTCTATACGACAAGCACTCCTCGGCGATCATATCCATCCACTCTCCTATACGCCTTATCTCTGTTTCCGAATATAAAAAACTTACAGCCTCAAAATTGTAAAAAAGACTCCTGTTGTCGAAATTTACGGAACCAACACTCGCACACATATCGTCGAAAAGAATGGCTTTTGCATGCAGAATTTTGTTTCTGTGAAACAGGATTCGGGCTCCTTTTGAGTGCAGCTCTCTAAGATAGCTGCCGCGCCCTATATCTGAAATTTTATGATCAGAATGTTCAGGTACGATAATGGTGACCTTCACGCCTCTATGTAGAGCTATAACGAGTGCCTGCATGAAATCTTCGTTTAGGACAAAATAGGGGCTTACAATCCTTATATGGGTTGAAGCACTATATATC
>WFUN01000025.1 GCA_015484905.1 Hydrogenimonas sp.
ATATAAAATTGTTCACCTTTTTTCACCGGCAACTATTATATCTTTTTTTACTCTCAAAATAAATAGGATTTTCTGCAGTTCAAGGCTTTCACAGATTTGTTATTTTTCAGATATCGTTGAAGTTATTTTGTGGCTCAATTCCTCTATTTTTGCTTTAAAAGTTTCGTCTTTATCGATAATTTCGTTTATTTTTTTCATTGCATGACTTACTGCCGTATGATCTTTCATACCGAAGTACTGTGCAAGGCTCGGCATAGAGTTTGGAGTGAGAGATCTTGCAAGATATATGACTATTCGTCTGGCTGCAACTATATTTTTGCTTCTGCTTTTGCTTTTTATTTCACTCGGTTTGATATTGAGTTCTTTTGAAACAACTTTTACAATACCATCGATTGTTATGTTTTCTGTGCGCTCTTTTAGTTGGTTTTTTACGACATTTTGCGCAAATTCGAAAGTGATATTTTGATTCATCATATTTGCAAATGCATTTAGTTGAATGATTATTCCTTCTATTTCGCGTATATTGTTTCCCATATTTGCCGCTATATAGTTTACGATATCGTTGTCAAGATGTATTCCGTTAAGCTCACATTTTTTCTTTATAATTGCAATTTTCGTCTCAAGTTCAGGTGGTTGTATATCGACTATCAGGCCCCATTCGAATCGGCTTCTAAGGCGCTCTTCGAGTCCGGCGATCTTTTTTGGATGCTGATCGGATGTCATTACTATCTGTTTGCCGGCACCATGAAGCTCGTTGAATGTATGGAAAAGTTCCTTTTGTGTCTCCTCTTTTCTGCTTAGAAACTGAATGTCATCAAGCAGAAGAATATCACATTTTCTGTATTTATCGCGGAATCTGTCCATAGTGTGGTTTCTAAGATGGTGAGTAAACTGATTCATGAACTGTTCCAAAGAGGTGAAAATGATCTGTTTTCCTCTTAGGAGATTGAAATTTCCTATTGCGTGCAGAAGGTGGGTTTTTCCAAGGCCGGCTCCCCCGTAGATAAAAAGAGGGTTGTACTGTTCACCAGGTTTTTCTGCAACTCTTAAAGCGGCGGTATAAGCGAACTGATTAGAGCTTCCGACAACGAAGCTTTCAAATGTATATGATGGGTTCAAAATTGTGCTTTTTGTAGATGTTTTATTTAAAGCTGTTTCTGTCAATTCGCCTGTTTTTGAAATTGAAGCACTCTTTTTTCTATTTTTCGCTTCTATGTAAATATCTGGTTTGACTCCTGTTTTAAGTTCAAAAAGATGAGACAGTTTTTCTGCATACCGTGTTGATACCCACTTGGCTATTATCGGATTGGGTGCGTAAAAAATGGCTATATCCGATCTTGAAGCCTCTTCATCGTAATGAAGCTGTTTAATATAGCGTTCAAATTCGATTTGAGGTATCTCCTGTTTTAAAAGCTTCAGTATCTGGTTTCCCAACATGTTTGCAACCTGTGAATAAAAAGTGTGAATATTTTATCTCAAATTCGTTAAAATCAGGATATAAAATAGTGAATAGAATACTTTTCACATTGTGAATAAGAGGGTGAATATGTGTATATACTCGGTATAGATCCAGGAAGTAGAAATTGCGGTTATGCTATTGTCAAAAAAGAGAGTCGTTCAATAGTTCTTGTAGAAGCCGGATTGATAAAAATAAAGAAGAAGTTTCTTCAACACCAGATAGTCGAACTTGTCGAAGGGCTCGATATAATTTTAAGCGGACACCGGATAGATGAAGTTGCTATAGAGGATATCTTTTATGCATTCAATCCGAAAACTGTGTTGAAATTGGCACAATTTCGTGGAGCGTTGAGTCTTAAAATATTGCAAGAAATAGGAAATTTTGCCGAGTACACTCCGTTGCAGGTCAAAAAAGCTCTTACCGGAAATGGTAAAGCTGCCAAAGAACAGGTCGCTTTTATGGTAAAACATATATTGAAAATCAAAAAAGATATAAAGCCGCTTGATATAACCGATGCTATGGCGGTTGCCATTACCCATGCCCAGAGAGTAAAAGGGTAATAAA
>WFUN01000026.1 GCA_015484905.1 Hydrogenimonas sp.
GCCGTCAGGATCATCCCCGCGACCTTCACCCACGCTACCCAGTTCACTTTACCTCATTTTTACGCATATTTGACTAAAATGCTTATATGTCACAGATACGCATTTCAAGCAGAAATTTCTTTTACAATGTTAACCAAATCGCAAACAAAACTCAATCGATAAAAAAAGTAGCTTTGGTGCTCAAAGACAACGCTTATGGTCATGGCCTTGTCATTATGGCCAAACTTGCACAAAAAGCCGGCATCCGGCATGCCGTTGTGCGTACTTTGGCCGAGGCTTTGAAGATAGAGTCTCTTTTTGAGAGCATACTTGTGCTCTCCGATATTCCACAAACGGCCCCCTCACCGAAAATCAGGATAGCAATAAATGATTTTGGTGCCATAACCTCGATACCAAAAGGTACAAACGTTGAGCTGAAGATAGATACTGGAATGCATCGCAACGGTATCGAGCCTGGACGCTTTCATGAATCTTTGGAAAAGATACAAAAACAGGGGCTGAAACTTACGGGAGTCATGACCCACTACCGCAGTGCCGATGAGATTGGAAGCGACTTTTTCTGGCAGAAAAAAGTTTTTGAAAAAGTAAGAGAAGAGGCTCTTCGTATCGGAATAGATGGGGTAAGGTGGCACAGTTGCAACTCGGCCGCGCTTTTTAGAACAGCACAATTTGATGAAGATATTGCCAGGGTGGGAATTGCAGCTTACGGCTGTCTTGACATGCCCGGCTCTTTTCGCATTCCAAAATTACGGCCTGTTATGTCATTGTGGGCGGATCGCATCTCTACCAGAAGTCTTAATGCCCGATCGCGTGTAGGTTATGGAGGGAAAGGGGTATTGCAAAAGAGTTCCACAGTATCGAGCTATGATATCGGTTATGGCGACGGCTGGCCAAGAGATGATTACGTCCTACCGGACGGACGAGCGCTTATCGGGCGCGTATCGATGGATGCCATCAGTGTAGAGGGAAGTGACGACACCATTTGTCTTTTCAGTGACGCTTCCGATGCGGCCGTACAGTTTGGTACCATCAGCTACGAGATCATGACGCGGCTTAGTCCTTCTATAAAGCGTGTAGTCGTATGAAAATGGTTTTTGTCTTTTTACTGCTGATACTGTTGTCATATCCGGTTTGGGTTGTACACAAACAGACGCTCGGTTCGCACGAGAGGGTGGAAAAATCTCCATCCGAATGGGGGGCGGTATTCGAGAATATAGAGTATAAGACCTCCGACGGACTGAAGCTGTATGGATGGTGGGTCCCGGCAAAAAGCGAAAAAGCGGTGTTGCTCATACACGGTAACGGAGGAAGCCGCAACGGTTTTCACAGCGGTGTTTTCGAGCTTGGCAAATGGTATCGCGAGCACGGTTACAACGTAATGATGGTAGATCTGCGTGCTCATGGAGAGAGTGAGGGCCAAAGGATCTATTTTGGAGCCAGGGAGCATGAAGATCTTCTTGGCTGGGTGCGCAGCATCGATCCCAAGGGCCGATTTGAGTGGATGATTCATGGATTTTCAATGGGAGCCGTTACCGCTTTGATGATGAAGCAAAAGGACCCATCGCGTTTTAAATGGGTTGTCGCGGATGCTCCGTGGATAGATTTTCATATTCTTGCGAAGCAGGAGCTTTACCGTCGCGCCAATCTTCCTCCGCTCTTTTACGGCTATGTAAGCTTTATTGCCAAAAGGCTGTTCGGTATGGAGTTCGCGACGGTCGACAACAAGGAGCGCTGCAGGAAACTTTGTGGCAGCGATATCCTTTACATATTCGAATCAGAAGACACCCTCGTCACCCCAATTCATAGAATACTACTTGAAAGAGCCTGTTCTGAGGCAAATATTGTCACATTTGAAGGAGTCGGCCATGTCGATGCATTCAAAGAGTGTCCCGACCTTTACACCGGTGCTATTTCAAGGTTTCTCTCCATAGCAGGCAAGAAGCGCTTTGTCACTGCCATAAATTGCGGAAAATAACGACCCATAGCCTAATTGGACATTCTTTAAAGTATATTTTATAATATAAATATGGAAAAATTTAACATAAGACAACACAATTTCTGGCAATATTTAATTATGAGCGAAAAAATATTTAAAATTGAATGAGCAGGAGAGTCTGGGTTGGTTGATGGAAAAAAAGAGACCATTTTAAAAACCGCACTTTTTTTCGATGAGAAAAAAAGAGAGATCATCGAAGCTTGGCTGTCCAGAAAAAATGTATCGCAGATATTGTCGAAATACAATATATCACGCGACAGCTTCGGTTCGGATATTGCCATAGAGATTGTCAAATATTTCATCAAGGTTCTAAAATACGAAGAGTCTGTAGGCCAATGCCCCGCAATGAACAGATTTGTCGACCTGATGTACAGTAAAAAGATGTCTATAAAAGAGATCTTTCTCATTTGTATGGGTTTTAGACAAACACTTTTTTCTCTGATGATTGTAAACAAAAAAGTCGATAACGATGATCCATGGGTAATGGAGCTGCTTTCCGGAATTCTCGACAAAAATTTTTCCAGTGTATTGGAGCGTTTCGATGAACTTTTGTTGAAAGAGAGCCTCGAAAAACAGAAAGAGGAGTATGACAGAGACTTTACAAAAAGGATTCTTGCTATACTCGATCTGCAGGAAAACGCGATATTTAAAATCCGAAACAACAGGCTGTTTCTTGCCAATAGCGCTTTTTATGAAACAGTCGGCGCAGACAGTATGCAGAGTTTTATGCTCTCTTATCCGGAGGTATGGGGGTTTATTGAAAAGGTCGACAGATTCGAAACTCTCTTTAAAACAGGGAAGTACGAGGAGTGGCTCAAAAGGTGTATAAGAGAGAGTGACGGCAAATGTGAAATCGAGCTCTTCGACCATCGCAGAAAGAGAAAAGCCCAGATGCAGATGAGCATTCGTATGATGCCAAAAGGTTGGAGAGGAGAGTATGTCGTCGCGCTGCAGGATATTACCGAGCAAAAGGCGAAGCTGGCATCCGTTACCCAGATGGTTTATACCGATGCCCTTACACAGGTATCGAACCGCAGAAAGTTCGAGCAGATGATTTCCGCATACATGAAAAGATACGAAAACGAAAGAGCCTCCTTTTTTCTTATGTTGATAGATATCCACAATTTGACGGAAATAAATGAAATTTTGGGAAGGGACGCAGGGGATCTGATATTGAAAAGATTTGCAAGAATAGTCTCCGGCAATCTTAAAAAGAAGGACTTTTTTGCCCGCATAGATGGCGATAGATTCGCAATGCTTGTCAGGGAGTCGGATCTTTCGCGGATCAAAGGAGAGGCGAAAGATATACTTCGCCAGCTGCACGATATTTCTTATAGAGAGGAAGAGGGAGTGGCGGGGAATATCGCAGTAGTCTCATGCAGAGAGGAAGACAGTATAAACTCTATGCTCAATCGTGGCGACAGGATAATCCAGCGTATAAAAGAGCAGGGTGGTGATAGAGTTATGGACGATACTCTTCTGGCGCAGGAGGATAGAAAAATCAAAAAGGCGGCCAAGACCTTTCTTGAGTATTGCCGCCGTCTGTCAGAGACGAAAAAGCCTCTTGAAGTTGTAAACTACTATCTCGAAATTCCTATAGATTCCAAAGCCGAGATCATCAGGATTTTGGGTGATTTAATCTGGGTAAAGCTCAGAAAAGTGGCCATTCATACGTTACGCAGAAACAGTGAAATATTTATAAAAACAGAGCAAAAACCCCATTTCAAAGGGGTCGTAGAAGATATAGACAAAGAAAACATGTGGGTTCGTATAGGCGGTTTGGAGCCCGTTATGCACTCTCCGCTTGATCGCAACCGTTTTCATGTAAAGCTCGTCCCCTCTATTGAAGGGATTTTGTGCAAGGAGAGAATACGCGTACCTGTAGATATAGAAACCCTCTCCGAAGATACGGTTACCGTTTTTTTGGCATATCTTACCGATCTGTCTGTCGGCGACGAGATCGAAATAGAGGCTACTTTACGCTGGAACGAGATAACGAAAAACGTGAAACTTCCAGGAACAGTCAAAGAAATCAAGAAGAGCAGATTTACCACAAGAGTCGTATCGTCTTTAAATGTGAGTAAAACGGTCAAAGAGACTCTTATACAGTTTGTCGCCAACAGACAGCTTGAAATCATAAAAGAGCTTAAAGAGTCGATGATCTGATATGTCCAAACAGCGAAGCTATTCGGCATCTTTGAGTCTGAAAGAGAGACTCAGAGCCAGAAGAAGCGAAGCCGCGGTTACAGTATAAAGAGCTTTATATCCTCCAAAATGCAAAATGAATCCGCCTATGACGGGAAAGAACATTCCAAGCGATACAATATTCATCTGCAGCGCTACATACAGCGGTCTTTTTCCTTCACTTGCCAATATTAATATGAGATTTCCTGAAGCGATACGGCTTCCGTCCGCTGCTGCTCCGAACAGGAAGAATATGAGCATATAAACCGGCAGTGAATCTGCTATGAAGGCAAGGAGTACTCCACACAAATGCATAAAGATGGCTATATTTGCCGTCAGTCTGTTATAGCCTGCACCACTCAGTTTTCCCCAGAGTATGTTGCTGAGCATGGCGCCTGTCATCTGTATGGTTATCAGAGCGCCCACTGCCGTTCCGCTCAGTTCGATTCTGCTCTGTGCATCGAGAATGATGAAAGGGAGCGAAACCAGATGGCTGTAGGCCATTAGAAAAGTCGTGATCTGCAGCTGTAGCTGACGATCGGCCTTGAGGGTTTTGACTGCATGCTTCAAAAATTTTTTGAAAGAGTCTATTTTGACGTCGAAATGTTTTTTCACCGGTTCGTCGACTGTGGCGAAAGCCGCCAATCCCGCGCCCATCAAAACCGCACTGAGCATAAAAAGATAGCCGAAATCGTAAGGAGATTCGAAACTCTCCATAATCAGGGCTGCCAGAGCTCCGCTCATGATAGCTCCAAGGCCGGTGAAGAACTGCCGCCACGCCATGGTTTTGCCTCTGAATCTGTGAGAAAATATCTTTGCGACAATCTCTCTGAAGTAGATGGCTCCAAAACCCGCGCTGAAACTGAAAAGAAAAAGGCCTGTGCCGATACACCACAGCGTCAGGGTGGGATACTCTTTTCCAAAAAGTATGATACATACACCGATCATAAACCACGAGAGAAATCTGAAAAGGAATACGCGACGAAGATATGGTAGCATATATGCGTAATGCTGTGCCCTGAAGGCCGCATATAGCTGCATAATGACAGCTCCGCCGCGTAAAAGTGCGCTGAAGAAACCGACCAGGACGGGGTTTCCGCCAAAATAGCTGATCATAAGCGGCAAGATTGTGGCCGGCTCCGCTACCGTAGTTCCTACAGAGAGAAAGAAGCCATGAAGTATGTTTTTTACGTGATTGGAGAATTTATCCATTCACCTTCTCGTATGCCGCTTCAAAAGAGTCGGTATATCCTTTTGCAAATAGCCATAAAGCGGCATTTAAAGAGGCTACTCGCAGTAGCTCTTTTGAAGGGCTTTTGAGCATTCCGATGCTTTTGTGTTTCCCTATCGGTTCGAAAGATTTTTTATACCCGACTCCCATCTGTGCCGAATCTATTACAAACTCCCTTGTTTCACCCTCTTTATGAAACCAGACTCTGCATTTACCGAAAACCTCGGGTGTTCCTTCGTTCCCTTTTACGATGACGAGATGTTTGTATCTGTCGCCGAAAATCTCTATATATTTTTTGACATAGGGTTTGTGAAAAACTCCTATAAGCGCCGTATCGCACTCAGCGATACCCGGCAAACGTTCCAAAGTGTTCAATCCGGTCCGCAGGCCGAGCCTGTTTCGCATGGTGCTGAGGTTTGCAAGTTTCGGGCAGTAGTCATTGCGATCCATATAATGGACATTTTCGGGCAGATCGACAGCTTCCGCAACATCTCTTACTGTGATACCTCCTTTGGTTGGCTGAAGCGCACCACCGCTGACGACAATATTTATTCCAAAAGGTTTTACGATTTCGGCCGCCAAAGGAAATATGTATGGATTATCGGCTTTTCCATCAAATGGATAGCCGAGCTCAAGACCGTTTTCAACAGGGCTTTTTATACTTGCTTCATCTATCGCTTCAAGAGCGGCGCGGAACTCCTCGACAGTTTCAGGCTTCATTCTCCAGCCGAGAAGAAACGCCGCTGCCTGTTCCGGCGAAGCGTCTGCATCCAGCATCTGTCGCATAACGTCGAGCATCTCTTCATGGCTTAGATCTCTGTTGTGCTTCGCGCCTGTACCGACATATTTTAGATATTTTATAAAAGAGTGGCTCATGAGGTTCGCTTTGATTGGTCTGAAGCCGCCCTTCGGCGAGGACGGCCTCTGTGAAGAAAATTATACTATATTGTCATGTATCCATTGTTATCTGACAATACCCATCTCCTGTCGCAGACGCTCCAACCGTTCTATGCGCTGCTCGGTAGTAGGATGGGTTCTGAAGAGATTGGCAAAGCTTATATCTTTGCCTGTAAATGGATTTATTATAAACATATGCGCCGTTTCCGGCGTCGCTTCCGGCAAGATTCCCTGTCGGTTGTAATTTTCGAGCTTGACAAGAGCGCTGGCAAGCCATTCAGGACGACCTGTAAGTCTCGCTGCACCTTCGTCCGCCTGGAACTCCCGGCTTCGACTTACGGCCATCTGTATGATCCCGGCTGCAATCGGCAGTATGATGGATAGCAAAATCATAATGACCGGATTGACATTTCTGTCGTCTCGTCCGCCGAAAAAGGCTCCAAACTGCATAATGTTCGCTATCCACGCTATCGCGCCCGCGATTGTCGCCGCGATTGTGCCGATCAATATATCGTAGTGACGTACATGGCTCAGTTCATGTGCGAGTACTGCCTCTATCTCCTCTTCATCCAAAAGCTCAAGCAACCCTTCGGTAACCGCTACAGCCGCATGTTTAGGATTTCTGCCTGTAGCGAACGCGTTCGGGACGCGTTCCGGAATTATATAGACTTTTGGCATCGGCAGACCGGCTTTATCCGAAAGTCGGCGAACGATAGCCATCAGTCCCGGAGCACTCCTCTCGTCCACCTCCACTGCATGGTAGTGTGCAAGTACCAGTTTGTCGGAGTAGAAGTAGGATACGAAGTTCATTACGCCGGCAATGACAAGAGCCATCAGCATACCGGACTCTCCTCCGAAAATACCGCCTATCCATACCATAAGCAGGGTCATGAGCGTAAGGAGCACAATGGTTTTTACCGTTTCCATAAAGATCTCCTTTTCGATACTGCTTTAGTGTATTTGACTAAAGTATACTCACAAATGCAACTAAAGTCAAGCCTTGTTATGCCTGACCGGCCACGGTCGTTGGCGCAACAGATCTATGAAACGACCCCCGCCTTGAAAATTACACCGTCCAAGCCGATTTCAGCGGCGCTTTCCATCTCTTCTTCGTCTGAAATCGGAAGCAAAATCTTAGCGTCGAAAAGATAAGTTTCAGCTACCGCCTGAACCTTTTTTGCAAGTTCCGCCGGCACAATGATATAGCCTGCATGCAGAGCGTTCGCCATAAGAGCCTCTTTTACCGATTCTGCCATTACGGCATATCCGATACGGTTTTCATAACAGTGTCTGGCTATTTTTTTTGCTCTTGAAAATGGCCCCAGCCACAAAACACTGCCGGGAGGGGTATTTTCTATCTCTTCTACCGTTTCCACATAATAAAACGGTTCGAATGGAATATCTTCGTGACCTATAATTATCATTTTTCTATCTCCGCACACTCTTTGCTGCAGTAGTATTTTCCATTCATTATGATAGCCTCCTGCGAGCTGACGAATGTAGCGCAATTTTCACACTCGACCATTATCTCCTCTCCCTCTTTGCGCTTTTTCGTTTCGAAACCGCCCTCTTTTTTGCGCGATTTTCCGAGTGCCGGTTTTTTTATAAACAGATAGTATATTCCCGCTATGATGGCTATGGTGAAGATTATTTTCAACATTCAGACGCTTCCTTTATCCATAGATAATTGCGCTTGCCGTGCGCTATAATCTCTATTTTACACCGCTGCATGCCTTCTATTTCGCTTTGAACCTTCTCTCCTTTGTAAAAGAGTATCTGGGTATTTTTGTCGACAAAAGGGCGACACCACTCTATAAGAGTCTTCGTTTCTGCAACCGCACGGGATGTTATCATGTTGTATGGGCGCGGATCAAGCTCTTCGATGCGTCTGGCTTCCACGTTTACGTTTTCAAGGTTCAACTCAAGGCATATGAAGCGTAAAAATGAGGCACGTTTTTTTATCGGTTCGCATAGTGTGCACTCGGTATCCGGCAATACTACGGCAAGTACCATACCGGGAAATCCGGCTCCGGTCCCTATATCGAGCAAAGACTCAAACGGTGGCAAAAAAGTCAGAGGCCATATCGAATCCATGATCTGCAAATGGATCTCTTCATATGTTTTGGAGCCTGTTAGATTGTGAATCCGGTTCCACTCCATCAGGCGTCTGGCGAATATATCGAGTCTTTCGATGGAGGTGTCATCGAGCTTTGTCGAGAGCTGGTCCATGTTTCGGATTTTGGATTTTATACTTTTCATCGTTTTTACAGCATATGCCCCATTTTACTCTTTTTGGTCTGCAGGTAGGATTCGTTGTGAGGGTTCGATTCAACGACGACAGGTATCCGTTTAGTTATCAGTATATCTTTGAGTCCTTCGATCTTTTTCGGATTGTTGGTAAGCAGAGATATCTTTTCGATGCCGTAATGTCCAAGTATCTTTTCGACGATCTCGTAGGTACGCTCATCGCTGCTAAAGCCGAGCTGGTGGTTGGCCGCTACAGTATCTAAGCCTCTATCCTGCAGAGCGTAGGCGTTGACTTTGTTGAACAGACCTATGTTGCGCCCCTCTTGTCGTAAATAGATGATCATGCCTCCATGGTTTTGAATCATACGGAGTGCGAACTCAAGCTGTTCTCCACAATCACATTTTCTGCTTCCGAAGACATCGCCGGTAAGACACTCCGAATGCACTCTGATCATGGGTATATCGGGAAGCGGATCTGTAAATATCGCCAGGTGTTCTTTGAAGCAGCCATTCTCCATACGCTCCTTGAATGCCTGTATTTTGAAGATCCCGAACTTGGTCGGCAAATCGGCGATATCTGAGATTTCAACATTCATTCGTTACTTTTCCTCAACTTTTGGTAAAATACTGCTTTTCCGTAGGTCGGACTGCGATTATATCATACCGTAAAGGGTGACCATGTTTACACGATTCAGACGCAAAAGACTCAATCCCGTTTTAAGGAATCTGGTACGTGAAACCGTTCTTGTTCCGGACGATTTTATCTATCCTCTGTTCATAAAGAGAGGAGAGGGTATAAAAAATGAGGTCGCCTCCATGCCCGGAGTGTACCAGATGAGTATAGACGAGGCGATAAAGGAGTGCGATACTCTAAAAACACTGGGATTGAAATCTATCATCCTTTTTGGCATACCGGATATCAAGGATTCCGTAGGAAGCGATGCTATGTGCGAACATGGAGTTATAGCCACGGCGTTACGCGCACTGAAAGAGGCACATCCGGATATGCTGATCATAACCGACCTGTGCTTTTGTGAGTATACCGATCATGGCCATTGCGGCGTGCTCGATCCGAAACTGAAAACGGTAGACAACGACATCACTCTCAAAAACCTTGCCGCTCAGGCGATAGTGCACGCCAAAGCCGGTGCCGATATGATTGCCCCGAGTGGAATGATGGATGGAATGATAACGGCCATAAGAGAGGGGTTGGATTCCGCCGGTTTTACCCATATACCCATAATGAGCTATTCGACGAAGTTTGCCAGCGCATACTACGGACCTTTCAGGGATGTGGCGGAGTCGAGTCCGAGTTTCGGAGATAGAAGAAGCTATCAGATGGATCCGGCAAACCGCCGTGAAGCCCTGCTCGAAAGTCTGGCGGATGAAGAGGAGGGGGCCGATATACTTATGGTGAAACCGGCGCTTGCATATATGGACATTATAAGAGATATAAGAGAGTCGAGCAACCTGCCTCTGGCCGTCTACAACGTCAGCGGCGAGTACAGTATGCTGAAGATGGCCGCCCGTGCCGGGGTTATTGATTATGAAAAAGTGATGATGGAGACACTTCTTGGGTTCAAACGCGCCGGAGCGGATATAATTATTACATACCATGCCAAAGAGGCTGTAGCGTTTTTATAAGAAAATATCATAGACACAATTTTAAAAAAAACTCAGCGAATATACCGTTTTTTTCAACCTAAAACGCGAAATCGCAAAGGATAAATTATGCGACACTTTCTATCGCTTAAAGACTTTACCAAAGAAGAGATTCTACAGATGATAGAGCTGGGCCTGCGCGTAAAGGCCGAGGTAAAAGCAGGACGTTATACTCCGTACCTTGAAAAACAGGTGCTTGCCATGATTTTTGAAAAAAGCAGCACTCGGACGAGAGTCAGTTTTGAAACGGGTATCTTTCAGCTTGGCGGTACAGGCCTTTTCCTCTCGTCACGCGATATCCAGCTGGGACGTGGAGAGCCGATGAAAGACACCGCACGTGTAATTTCGCGTATGTGTGATATGGTCATGATACGTACATATAAACAGGAGAAGCTTGAAGAGTTTGCAAACTTTTCCGATATACCCGTCATAAATGGCCTGACCGATATGTATCATCCGGTTCAGCTTATGGCGGACTATATGACCATGATCGAACATGGTAAAGACAAAAGACCGATAGTGGCATATGTAGGTGATGGAAACAATATGGCCCACAGCTGGCTGATGCTTGCATCGAAGATGGGGTTTGAGCTTCGCATAGCCACGCCCAAAGGGTATGAGTGTAATGCTGCTGTTGTAGCCGATGCCGCGGAATTTGCCAAAACGAGCGGTGCCGTGATAGAATTTACCAACGATCCCAAAGATGCGGTCTGTGGAGCGGATGTCGTTACCACCGATACCTGGGTCTCAATGGGCAGCGAAGAGGAGAAGGATAGGCGTATTAAAGATTTTTCGGGATATACTGTAGACAGCGAAATGATGAAACTCGCACGTGCAGATGCAATTTTTCTGCACTGTTTGCCGGCATATCGCGGGCTAGAAGTTACAGAAGAGGTTCTCGAGAGTGATCAGAGTGTGGTTTTCGATGAGGCCGAAAACAGGCTGCATGCCCAAAAAGGGGTAATGGTGTGGCTAAATGAAAAACGTTTAGAGGCATAATGGAGATTGTCATGAAAAACCTGAAGAACATCCCTTCGGAGCAGCAACTAAAAGAGATAGAGGCTGTAGCGAAACGGCTTGGTATGCCAAAGCCGTCCGAACGGCCGGTGATGCAGATAATACCTGGCGAAGACGAAAATCGTAAAATACTCGAGCTGAAACGCGGCAGCTGGAGCGATGAACAACCCTGGTTTATCATAGATGAAGAGGGTAGACTTCTCGTACTCTCCACCGCCGAAACCATGGCGACCATTATGAACTCTTTGCAGCATATGGGAGAAGAGGTCTTCAAAGCGCGTCTTGAGCGGGCGATAGCCAAAGAGCTGCCTATAGATTTTCACGATGTATGGGTGGTCGCCATGCATGAACTGCAGCAACGTATGAAAGAGGGAAAAGTGGCCCAGAGTGTCGATCTGGATACTCTTGTAAAAAAAATAAAACAGAAACATCCGAACCTTTTTTACTCTTTGAAAGATCTTCAGATCGATGAGGGAGATAGAGTTTAGACTCTTTCCTCTCTTTGTGATCTGCCATAAAAAATCTCCCGGCATTTTCGGTAAAAATCTCTTTTTGTAATTTGCCCCCAAAGCTTTGTATCAAAATTATAGAAGAGTATTATCACTCATGTTGAAGAATTTAAGTTGGTATTTATTACAATTTAATTATAAACAATAATTAGAATACTTAAAGGAGATATCATGAGGAGTGTTCAGAAAATCTCTTCTTTTCTTTCATTTTCGCTGACGGCACTTTTTTGTACCGCATCTTTGGCATACGGCAGTACAGAAAACGGAGTGGATATGAAAGGATATCCGAAAGAGCCGCCTTTTGGATTTTCAAAGATTGAGCCTTCCAAAAAGGTGAAAGGTTATTACGAGCCTGTCAACGCCTACAATATTTTTGTAAACTACGAACTTGGAATGCACTGTGTCGGATTTGACATAAGCTACTGCTGTGTAATTCCTCCATACAACTCCATTCAGGCACAGGTTGTCCGCTCCGGGATAGACGGAACTTCGCCACGCCTTCTTTCGCCTTCCGACGGTATAAAACTTTACTATTATACGAAAGACAACTCCTACAGCGAAGGTAACAAAATGCGCTACTGGTCGGTACCGAAAGATGTCGACGGTGACGGACATTTCGATTCTGCCGGAGACAATATGGCAAACTATGTATGGACTCACCTTTTCATATACAAAGATCTGGAGGGAACGATACCTGCCGGTGCGAAAGATAAAGATAGACTGAGAATAGGCCAACAGATAAAGGTACGTTTCGATTCTGGGCCGAGCGGCAAGCCTATGGCGGGCGGTTATATGGATTACGCCGGTGAAGACGGATCCAATGTCGTCTTCACCGACACACTTGTTCCGGCTGTAAAAAATGTGCCTCTTGCCCTTACCGCATCCTATATTTGGGATGCGCTCGGACTTCCGCTTACGGCGTTCAACGACAGCAGAAGACATGGCACAATACGTTCTGTGACCGAGAGAGAATTTCAGCCGTTTCAGTATTCCACGGTGCAGCTTCATACTTCGGACGGAAAGCCTCTTTTGAATGGACAAAAAAGGGTTATAGAGTATTTCGGTACCAATCCTGTCGATATTCCGAACTGTTATGTCTGTCATTCCCGTCAGGGGAAGGCGGCTCAGATGGCGAGAGACGAAGGGCTTGAATATTCGGACAAAGAGTACGCTTACTGGAAAAGCTATCCCGATACGAGTGAATATATGGCGCGTCTTTCCGAGGCGTCAATCAACATTCTATCCCTGCACGATGCACATCACGGGACGGATTTTCTTTCCGACTACAAGCCGGATGCACCGGGAAACAGATTGGGCAAAGTGGGCCCTGTCAACTGTGCAGACTGCCATGGAGACAACATTTCCGGTAATCTCGAGTCTCCGAGGCCCACTTCTACCGGTTATAAAACGGTAAAAGCCAAGCCGCTTACGGAGGCTGTACACGGTTTCCACCTCGCAATTGTTCCAATGCCGGATGCCGCGGGCAGAAGCCAGGCATGCCAGGCATGTCATCCTACGCATTTTCAGGATCCTTCCATGAACGATGAGACAAACCCATTCAGGGTTTTTGACCGTTATGGAAATGCACGCTTTGGCAAAAAGGATGTAAGGGAGAGCGGAGGTGGATGCTATGTACGTCGCGATGCACACTCCAACCCCGATGCGAAACCACCTTTTTTCCTGAATGAGTATGGAAAATACCTGCTTGAAGAGGTGAGTATGAAGGATGAGCATGGCAAGCCGGTTGAAAAGTTGCGCGGGCTCTACTGTACCAACTGCCATAACAAGATAGCGCAGACGTTTTATTATACCGACGATCTGAAAAATGCGCAGAATCTGGAAGGAAAGACCCTGCGCAACAGATCTCTGGATGAGATAATAGGAGCGATGACAGGCGGAGACAAAAAAAGATTTGTCGAATTGGCTGATCCAAGAACGACCGGAAACAATGAGGTTTTGAAATATTACAGTGAGCACACATCTATGACCCTTGTCAAAAACGTTGCCCAAAAAGGATTGGATCTGAAGCCATGGAACAATCCTGCAGGCAAAGCGGTACCATACAGTGCGGTTTCAGGAGGCAGTGACTGGTGGCTGAGCGCTTCCGAACCACATTGTGCCGACTGTCATACAGCGCCGTTTGTGGAGAGCATGGGAGGCGGATACTTTCCTATCGACCAGCCTAACAAACTTTCACTATACCGCTATTCGAAAGCGCATGGAGATCTTGCATGCCAAAGCTGCCACGAATCTATTCATGGACTCTATTCAACCCGATATGATGGACCGAAAAAAAGTGTGGATATTACAACGCATGAGCAGGCACTTCAATACAGCCCCGATGGTGAATATACCGGGCCGGTAACATGTGCGGCATGTCATACGGTAAACAGAAAAGGTGTGCCTGTGGAGCTTGCTGGAACGGAGTATGAAGAGGATTATTGGGCTTCAGTGACTCTTGCCCACTTTATGCGTTCAGGTGACCAGAAACTCTCCATCGAAGAGCTTGTGAAGAGATACCCATACGATAAATCGAGCGCTATAGTGAAAAAAGGGTGGAAGTAGCTTTTGGGATGTGGGATGTAGGGGGGATGGAGAGGTATATTGAACTATTTACGGCGGTTTAGCACTTATTTATGGAAATTATGGGAAAATGCACTCAATTTTACTGCCGCGTAAAGGTGCGGCATAAGGAGTGGCTATACCATGATAGATTTCAAGCAGTTCATCAAGTACTCCAGGCCGGGGCCGCGTTATACCAGTTATCCGACTGCGGTGGAGTTTAGCGAAGATTTTACATATGAGAGATACCTGGAGAAACTGGGTGGACGCGATACGAGAAAACCCCTTTCTATATACATACATCTTCCCTTCTGCCGAAGTGCCTGCTATTTTTGCGGATGCAATGTGGTGTTTACTTCCAAAGAGGAGAAGAAGGTACGCTACATAGACTATCTCAAACGAGAATTCAAGATACTCGCTTCGAGCATGGATACCTCCAGTGAAGTGGTGCAGTTCCATTTTGGAGGCGGTACTCCGACCTTTTTCAGCGCAAAACAGCTTGATGATATCATGACGACTCTAAAAAGCCACTTTCCGAAATTTACACCGGATGCGGAAGTCAGCTGTGAAATAGATCCCCGTTTTTTCAATGAAGAGCAGATGAAAGTGCTCAAAAAACACGGCTTCAGCCGTATTAGTTTCGGTGTACAGGATTTTGAACCTGTGGTACAGCAGGCGGTTCACCGGATACAGCCGTATGACATTACAAAAGAGGCGGTAGATCTGGCCAGGGCCTATGGGATAAAGAGTATAAACATAGACCTTATTTATGGCCTTCCTTTCCAGACGCTTGAAAGCTTCAAAAAAACTCTTGAACTGGCGCGCTCTCTCGATCCGGACCGGCTGGCCGTATTCAACTATGCACATGTGCCTTGGCTCAAAAAGACGATGAGAAAGCTCGATGAGACGACTATTCCCAGCCCCGATGTGAAGCTGGCTATCTTGCAGTATACGATAGATTACTTTACCGCCAATGGATACAAGATGATAGGTATGGACCATTTTGCCAAACCGGATGACGAACTGTTCAGAGCGATAGAAAAAGGGGAGCTGCACAGAAATTTTCAGGGTTACACCACCAGAGGAGGTGTGGATCTGCTCGGAATAGGTCTTACCAGTATCGGTGAAGGAGAAGACTACTACGCTCAAAACTACAAGGATCTACCGGAGTATGAAGCGGCCATCGATGCCGGCAGGCTCCCCTTTTGGCGTGGTATAGAACTGAGCGAAGACGACCGTATAAGAAAAGAGGTTATTATGGATCTGATGAGTAACTTCAAGCTCGATATCAAAAAAATAGAGAAACAGTTTGGCATAGATTTTAAAAGATATTTTGCCGATGCTCTCGAAGAGCTAAAGCCGATGGTACAAGAGGGTCTCGTTCATATAACGAACGACGCCATTACAGTTTCACAGACCGGAACGCTTGTTATTAGAAACATTGCAATGCCGTTTGATGCATATATGCAAAAACATGCTGAAAGCAAAAAAACTTTCAGTAAAACCGTATAACATTAACGTTGATTGAGAGGAATTCCATTGAAGAGATTCTGTCATAGATTGATTCGAAAGAGTATAAATGTTTAACTATACTTCCATAAGCGACGAGTGCATAAAATGCGGAAAGTGCATTCCTGTGTGCACGATTCATCAGATAAACCCGGATGAAACAACAAGTCCGCGCGGTTTCATCGACCTGCTTGGGGCCCACGAAAGAGGAGAGCTGGATATAGACAGAAATGCCAAGCAGATATTCGAGAGCTGTTTTTTGTGTACCAATTGCGTGGATGTATGCCCTAAAGATCTGCCTACGGATATGGTTATAGAAGAGGCACGAAAAGAGATTGCAGACAAATATGGTATAGCGTGGTTCAAACGCCTCTTCTTTTTTCTTCTGCGTCATCGTAAAATCATGGATATCGCCAGCAAATTGGGATATGTCTTCAAATCCTGCGCCGTAAGAACAGATGAGAAAAGAGGAGGTTTGATTCCACGCTTCAACCTTCCGATAATCAAAAAAGATAGACTGCTTCCATCGATGGCAAGCACCAGCGTGCTCAATTCGTATCCTGAAAATATCGACCATGGTGGCAAGAGGCGTGTAGCCATTTTCATAGGTTGCCTTGCAAACTACAATTACACAGATATAGGTCATGGGCTGGTGAAAATCCTCAAGAGACTGGAGATAGATATCTTTTTTGCAAAAGAGCAGAAGTGTTGTGCCGCGCCTGCGTATTTCACCGGTGATTTTAAAACGGTTGAAGTCCTCTCGAAACAGAATATAGAGTATTTTGAAAGCTTCATAGATAGAGTGGATGCCATCATAGTGCCTGAAGCCACATGCTCTGCAATGATAAAGCACGATTGGGCAGTTTTTTTCAGAAACAGGGGCGAAGAGGAGTGGGCCATGCGTGCGCAGAGGCTCAGTGAGAAGATTTTCATGGCGACGGAGTGGCTTGCGAACCATACCGAACTTTCCTCATTGCTTGAAAAGAGCGGAGTTGTCGGTGACCTGCTTGTAACCTATCACGATCCGTGCCATGCAAGAAAGGTACAAAATATCTATAAAGAGCCAAGAGAGCTGATAGGGCGTAACTATCGTATGAAAGAGATGAGTGATCCCAACCGATGCTGCGGTTTTGGAGGAGTTACCATACAGACTGAGAAATTTCATCTGGCTGAAGCGGCAGGTAAGCCGAAAGCGGCGATGATAGATGAAACAAAAGCCGATATAGTGGCAGCCGAGTGCAGTGCATGCAGGATGCAGATAGGCAATTCACTTTATCAGGCGGAGTCTAAGGCGATATTCAAGAATCCAATAGAGCTCATAGCGGATGCATTGGAAAAAAGTGGCAAATAAAATTTTTCTCTTCCTGTTCGGGGTATTTTTTTTAGGATGTGCAGGCGGTGCATCCGCTGTGCCGGCCGAACATTGCAACGAGAAACTCTATGGGGCCAAATGGCAGATTGTAATGATTGACAACGACCGTGTTTCCATAAAACCGGCACCATTTATCCGTTTTTCAAAAGATGGCAGAAGCGGAGGGTTCGGGGGATGCAACAGTTTTTTTACCGAAGCGGTTATATCGCGAACCGCTATGACCTTTTCCAAAATAGGATCTACGAGACGTTTTTGTCCTAGTGTCAGCGGTGAGGTAGAACGACGAATCTTTTCCATCCTAAACGGGGTGAAATGGTGGCAGTTCGATGAAGATGACAATCTCGTGATATTTGACAGCGAACATAGGCTTATACTTGAAAAAAGTGCCGAATAATGGAGTTTTGGCAACACATTTACGAACATTTCGACCCAGTCGCTTTTAGCGTCGGGCCTATCAAAGTGCACTGGTACGGCATTATGTATGTACTTGCACTGCTAACTGCTCTTTATGCTGCAAAACTCTATGTAAAACATGACAGTTACCCGATAGACGCCAAAACGCTCGACAGCTATTTCATTTATGTGGAAATAGGAGTGATTCTGGGCGCCAGACTCGGATATATTCTCTTTTATGATCCCCATACATTTTACTATATTACCCATCCGTGGCAGATTTTCAATCCGTTCCATGGAGGCACTTTTACAGGAATCAGCGGTATGAGTTACCATGGAGCGGTCATCGGTTTCATCATAGCTACATGGATCTTTGTAAAACGTACCAGAACCTCGTTTTGGATGTGGATGGATCTGGTTGCGTTAAGTGTACCCGTAGGTTATGTATTTGGCCGAATCGGAAATTTTTTGAATCAGGAGCTTGTAGGGCGAGTTACGGATGTTTCGTGGGGAATATACGTAAATGGAACCCTCCGCCACCCCTCTCAGCTTTATGAGGCGTTTTTAGAAGGGGTAGTTGTTGCGCTGATTCTCTTTTTTTACAGAAAAAGACAGCGTTTTG
Source organism: Hydrogenimonas sp. (assembly GCA_015484905.1). GTDB lineage: Bacteria > Campylobacterota > Campylobacteria > Campylobacterales > Hydrogenimonadaceae > Hydrogenimonas. Next base: position 18,202 of record WFUN01000026.1, read on the forward strand.
AAGGAGAGCTTATAGCGCTTTATGCCATTATGTACGGATTTGCCCGTTTTGTGGCCGAATTTTGGCGAGAACCGGATATACAGCTCGGTTATATCTGTTGTGGATGGGTAACGATGGGACAGATTCTCTCTTTGGCGATGATGGCGGCTGGAGTGGCCGGCTATGCGCTGCTTGCAAAGCGCCGCAGGCCTATTTTATCAAAACCGTGATCATCTGTTCCAGATCTTTTTTCGGTATATACCCGGGAATTATCCTCACGGCGTTTCCGTCTTTGTCGAACAAAACCGAAAAGGGAAGCGATCCTCTCCATCCTGCACGCTGTGCTATATAGTTTTTAAACTCATTGTTGTCGACAGATTCATATATCGGGTAGTTGAAATGAAATCGGTTTTCGAGTTTTGAACGCTCCAAAAGATTCATCGGCTCCTGAGCGTGTATCGCCACTATCTGAAATCTTTTTGCATATTTTTTCTGCAGCTGCACGAGTTCCGGAATCTCTTTCATGCACCATTTGCAATACTTGCCGAAAAAGTTGAGCAAAACCACTTTCCCTTCATACTCCTTGATCAAAATACCGTTTTTTGTCCCTTTTACATGCAGTGTGGGAGCACTGTTGGCTTTGAGTATGAAAGTCGTCTCATCTTGAGCCGTAAGAGGCTGGATGAAAAGAGTCAAAAGTGTCATAAGTGCGAGAAACGTTTTTTTCATGTTTTTTCCTTCAATGCAATATGTAGCTGATCGTAAAGTTTCAAGATAGCTATAAAAAGGGTGGTTATTGCCGGGCCGATTATCATTCCCCAGAATCCGAAAGTTGAAAGTCCGGCCAAAATGGAAAAGAAGATCAGAATTTCATTCATGGCCTTTGTCTCTTTGAGCAGTTTATAATCTATCTCTTTTATGATCAGAGGCTTTAAAAAGGTATCGGCGACTATGGATATGACTATTATCGAATATAAAATAACGACAATAGCGGCACCGCTTCCCTGCGTGCTCCAAAGATATAACGAAACAGGTACCCACAAGAGTGCTCCGCCTATGATAGGCACAAGAGATGCGAATCCGTACAAAATTCCAAGAAGCAGGGCATCCAGTCCGAAGAAAAGGGCGATTAGAGCGAAGAGAGCTCCTTCGAATATCGCAGTTACAAGTATGGAGAAAAAGACTACTCCCATCAAGTTTGATAGTTCATTGAAAAGCAGCTGAGTCTGGGCCGTATCGAGAGGCAATATACGTTTGATGAAGTGTCCGACCGGTTCGCCGTAAAAATAGACGAAAAAATAGAAAATCAGAATTAGAATCATATCTTTGAAAAAGACGGCACTATGGGCGGCCATCGTTCCAAGAAAGGCTCCGGCGCTTTTGAGATAGGCGTTTATATGCTGTTCGCTGAAAATGTCCGATATTGTAGCGTGAATGGCTTCTGGATCTATCTGAAACTGTTCGAGCCATTTTTGAGGAAGCGAGATCGACTGTAAAAAGAGCTCTATTTTCCTAAGATGTGCATGTATTTCGTTTGCATCGATGTTGACGACCAATATGGCGGCAGCATTGATAAGGTATACCAGAGGAGCGAAAAACATTACGCCAAGCAGAAGAGTCATCAGGGCGCTGACTTTCCATCTTTTTTTGACACTTTTTCCTATTCTGCGGGAGATCCCAAGGGTTGCCAGCATCAATAAAACCGCAATGGCGATTGTCTGAACGAAAGGTTTGTAGACCAGAAAGACAAAATAGCCGGAGACGACGAGAAGCAGAATTATAAAATGCTGCGGTTTCACAGGAGAGTGCCTTTTTGTATGGGCGAAATGTTGAAATGCTCATACGTTTTTGGCGTAGCTATGCGACCGCGTGCGGTTCTTTCGATATATCCGTTTGCCAGGAGATAGGGTTCTATGACATCTTCTATCGTACCTTCGTCCTCGCTCAGAGCCGCGCCTATCGTGCTTAGACCCATAGGTTTTCCTTTCGCTTCGACGAGCAGTTTCAAAAGTCTGATATCGAGTTCATCGAAACCCTGTTCATTGACGCCGAGCTGATCAAGCGCGAATCTGGTTCTTTCAAGATGTATATGCTTTTCATTTTCCACTTCGGCGAAGTCTCTTACCCGTCTAAGCAGTCTAAGCGCTATTCGCGGGGTACCACGACTCCTTCGTGCGATTTCAAGTGCAGCTCTCTCTTCACATGGTTTTTCCAGTTTCAAAGCCGCCTGCTTGATAATAGTGGCAAGCTCTTTCGAGTTGTAAAACTGCATTCTAAAGTGCATTCCGAAACGTTCTCTTAGAGGGTTGGATATCATTCCGGCACGTGTGGTGGCGCCTATGAGGGTGAATCTGGGCAAGTCGAGTTTGATCGTCTGGGCTGCCGGACCGCTGCCGATGATTATATCGAGACGATAATCCTCCATCGCAGGGTAGAGAATCTCCTCTATGGCTGGAGAGAGACGGTGGATTTCGTCGATAAAAAGAATGTCGTTTTCTTCGAGATTGGTCAAAATGGCAGCCAAATCGCCACTTTTTTCTATCATCGGTGCAGCGGTCACTTTTATGGCGCTCTCCATTTCCGATGAGATAAGGTAGGCAAGAGTCGTTTTGCCAAGGCCTGGAGGGCCGAAAAAAAGGATATGATCGAGCGCTTCGCCACGCTTCTTGCTCGCTTCTATAAAGACTCTGAGGTTCTTTTTTGTCTTCTCCTGCCCGATATATTCGTCCCATCTGCCCGGACGCAGAGTCGCTTCATAACTGCTTTCATGATCCAACTTCTCTATTTCAACCATTCTCTCCATCTATTTCGCCTCCGGCAGATATGTGAGTTCTGGAAAACCGATATGGATACAGCGGTCGTTTGAAAGGGAGTGTCCGTATGTTTCAACCGGACCCCTTTTTTCCAAAAAACAGAAAGAAAGATTCGACTTACGCGCAGAGATTGCAGGCTTTTCGTTTTTCACTTTTTCACTTTGTATATGTATGATCTTTTGAGGGAAACGTACCGTTTTTTACCTCTTTTACATAACATTCAACAGCCTTTCTGACATGCATTGCACCATCGAGATATCGCTTTACAAATTTGGGTTTGAAAGATTCGAAAAAACCAAGCATATCCGACCAGACAAGAACCTGTCCGTCGGTAGCGCTTCCAGCTCCGATACCTATGACCGGAATGGAAACCGCCTCCGTAACGGCTTTTCCAAGTTTTTCCGTGACTCCTTCGAGGACCAGTGCGAAAGCTCCGGCCTCTTCGATCGCGATGGCATCTTCGATCACTTCCTTGAAACTCTTTTCATCACGTCCCTGTACTTTGTATCCCCCTTCGGAGCGGACGAATTGGGGTAGCAGACCTATATGTCCCATGACGGCGATCGCATTGTTGCAAAGGTGGCGTACAAGCTCCGCTTTGTATACTCCGCCCTCTATCTTTATGGCGTCGGCTTTCGTTTGACGAAATATTTCGACGGCATTTGAAAGGGCCTCTTCTTTGGTGTTGGTCGATCCAAAGGGCATATCGCAAACGACGAAAGTTTCAGGTGCACCGTTACAGACGGCGCGAGTGTGATAGATCATCTGCTCAATTGTTACGGAAAGAGTGTCGGATTCGCCGTTGAAACTCATGTTGAGGCTGTCTCCGACCAAAATCATGTCGACTTCATCGGCAAAAAGAGAAGAAAAGAGTGCATCATATGCCGTTATCATCGTCAGCTTGCGGTCTCCTTTGGCACTTTTGAGCGATGAAACTGTCTCTTTTTTTCTCATCTATTCCCTTTTGTTCGATTGAAACCGATTCTATCCAAAAAATGGTATAATTGCAATCAAACAGGAGGCTTAGATGGGTATCCGGAAGCGTCTGGAGCGGCAGTTCGACTACGATATTGTCGATGAGTTCATAGACCATTTCGACGTTATGACAGAGGTTATGGAACCTGCTATTATCTCCTTGGAAAACGAAGAGTTGAAAGATGACAAAGTCAACGAACTCTTTAGAATCTTCCATAACATAAAATCGGCCTCTTCGTTTCTCAAAATGGATCGTGTCCATCTTCTTGCGGAGCTCTCTGAAGAGACTATGGAGCGGTTGAGAGAGGATCCGTCACTTGTGACAGAGGAGCTCATAGACTGGCTTTTGCTTGTGAGCGACCAGTTTCGCTCGTGGTATGAAGAGATATCGAGTGATGGTGAGCTGGAAGATATCAACCCCAAAATTTTGAAAATCCCGAAAATAGGATAATTTTTGAAAAAACTGGTAGCGTACATAACAACCGGATATCCGGATAAAAATTTCACTATAGATCTGGCTCTTTCGCTTAAAGAGGCCGGTGTGGATTCACTGGAACTTGGAATACCTTTTTCCGACCCCGTTGCCGACGGACCGGTAATAGAGGCGGCCAATCTTTTCGCTCTGCGAAAAGGTTTCAAAGTTGCGGATCTTATGGAAGTAAGTGAAAAGATAGCGCCAGAAATAGATACACTGTGGATGGGCTATTTCAACCCCTTTTACCATAGAGGGATCGACTATTTTTTGCAAAATGCCAAAAGTTTTGGCGTAAGCGGTTTTATCATTCCGGATCTTCCGCATGAAGAGGCCGCTGTATACAAAGAGGCGTTTGATAAGAGAGAGATAGCCCTGATAGAGTTCATAGCTCCGACGGACAGCCGTGACAGAATAGCAAAAATCGTTAAAGATTCAAAGAAATTTATCTACATGGTCGCTTATGCGGGAATTACCGGAGCCGACAGAAGAGAGTCGCTCGAGCCGGTAATAGAGGCGGTCAGAGAAGAGACGGAGACCCCCTTGTATATCGGTTTTGGCGTAGATGAAAAGACGGCTAAAGAGAGAGCCAAAGGGGTGGATGGAGTCATTGTAGGAAGCGCGTTCGTGCGTATTTTGCTTAAAGAAAACTTGACAAACTCGCAAAAAATAGATAATATATCTACGCTTGCTCGTTCGATCAAAGAGAAGATCAACGGGTAATAGACGGGGTTGACTTGGCTTCGACAGGAGCAGGTGATTTCCGGCTGCATGTCGATTTGGACACATCGTTAAACTGTCCACAATGCAATAAACGCAAACAACACAGATTATCGCCCCGCTTACGCCGTAGCGTAAGTTTAACCCTTGTTGGGGCTGCTCTCTCCGCCGACGCCATATAGGCGGATTTTGAGAGTATCACACCTTTATGGCTATATCTGTAGAGTGCCTCGCCTGCAGACGAACCTTCGAGGCTCGCACGGCGCAGCTTTGGACATTGCGCGAAGCCGTGTTAAACAGAGCAATGTCGTCTAAGCATGTAGACGCCGGAAGTTGCTTGTTTCTGGACAGGGGTTCGATTCCCCTCAACTCCACCAAACATCTTCAACTCTCTTTGACTTCAAAATTTCTTCATATACAGCAATCAGTCAGATGAGAGAAGATATTCATATCTTCGGTCTGTCAGAGTCTTTAGAAAAGATACGATAGCATCCTCCTCTTCATCGCTCAAACCAAGATTGCCAAGCTCCTCTTTATTCATCGTTTCCGGAATTTCAGGAGATCTCCATGGCTCGCCTGTGTCTGGGTTTAACGCGCCTGGGACATCTCTGGTATTGTAAAAATGGACAACGGTTTTAAGAGACTTGAATACCCCGTTATGCATATATGGTGCCGTGACTGCAACGTTTCTGAGAGTAGCAACTTTAAAGGCGCCATTAAGCGATGGGTTGGATGTAACTGCGCCCAGACCGAGATCTCTGTAGCCATCTATTTTGCTCAAAGGATTGTTTTGATCATAACGTACGGCCTCATTTACCGGAACTCCAAGATTGTCAAACGTACCATCTGTAAAGAGCGGCTTTTCGCCTTTTTGACCTATATGAGGATGACAAGCGGTACAGTTGCCTTTATCCTCTCTAACAAAGAGTTCAAGCCCCCATTTTTCTACAGGCGTGAGTTCTATCTCTCCATTCATATAACGGTCGTATCTGGAGCTAAATGGTGCGAACAGCTCACTTTTTTCAAATGTAGAGATTGCGTCTGCAACAGCATCGAAAACTTCTTTATCGTCGTCAAAGAGATCGTCGCCATAGAGTGTCCTCAATTGCGATACATAATCATTATTTTCCTCTATGCGGGCAACAACTTCCGAAATAGTCTCAAGTCGCATTTCTACGGGACTCAGCAGGGGAGCTTTTGCCTGCTCTTTCAGATTTTTTGCGCGCCCGTCGTGAAATTGGCCTCCCAGCCATAAACCGCCCTCTGTCTCGTCGTCGAGATGAAATGGCGCAGAGAACATGGCATATAGAATCGTGGGAGTATTTCGGTCTCCGAGCGATACGTTGTCATCGCCTATGGAAACTGCACCAAAATCGTTTTGAGCCCTCTGTCTGTCGGGGTCGGTGAATGCAAAATCGGGATTGTGGCATGTTGCACAGGAGAGATTGCCGTTTTTCGAAAGACGTTTGTCATTGAAGAGTCTTTCTCCAAGTGCCACTTTTTTCGGATCAAGTCTGTTTTCAAAAGAGTCTCCACATCCGCTAAAAAGAAAAATCATACCCAATAGAGCTGTTGGAAAAAGGGTTTTCATGCTCATATCCTTATTGATAATCAAAATCATTATAGGAATTATGCAAAAATTATTCTTGTTTGGAGCTTAACCATGCGGTTTTTGTCCGGAATTTGGCGATAGCGGGGAAGTGATTGACTAAAACTGTTTCGAGTGTATCAAAAAGATATGAGGCAGGATAGAGCCAATGCAATTGAGGATGGATCTTCTACGGAGTTGCTTTTGAGTGAAATTAGAAAATCTTTGTAGTTTATATCGATACCTACGCTTTTAAAGCGCCTTTCATAAGATATAGTGGAGTAAAAAGAGTCTGTAAAGATGTATGAAAAGTTTAGATATGCAAACCATATGCCTTTTACGAAATCTCCTCCTGCGCTCATACCCGATTTTGCATCGTACCTGTATGAAGCCTCGACTCTATACTTGCCATAGAGTCTTTGAGTGTAGTTTACATACTTTTCTACTCCCGAAACCGTGGGATTGTAGACGACAAATCCGTTATCGTCATATTTTTTGTTGGAAGAGTTTATGTTTACGTAGCTGTAAGGCACTCTTTTCCACTTTATCTTTCCATACAGATCGTTGGCTATAAAACGAAAGGACAGATTTTTGACACGGTAGTCTATGGTTGCGTGGGTTGTATATCCATAACCTGTCGGCATTTGTACATCAAGATTGTAGAGATAGTTTTTCGTATAGTGGTAGTCTGAGACTGCATTGAAGTCGTAATCTTTAGATGAGTTCGCAAGGGCGTTACCTTTAAGATACCCCTCTTGCATGCTTCTGCCTCGTAGTAGTTCGAAACCAAGGCCGAGCTTTAAAGAGCGATCTTTACTTTTTATTACATCGACTCTTTTTGCATATACGATGCCGTCTGTTTCAAATCCGTTTATGGAGATATCCAGATTATAGACTTTGCCTGGGATAAAGCCGGTATCGTTAAGCTGTTGCCAAGTCAGTAAAACTGTATCTCGATTCGCTTTTATAAGCGACTGGTGACGATACGTATAACCGAAGTATCCCCATTTTTTAAAAGAAAAACCGATATCGGCCCTCATATCATCGAGAGCGAGATTGGTGCCGCTTCCGGGGTGAAAATCACCATGCCATCTGTTGAAAAGATCATTTAAAGATACGGGATCATCCGCTATGAAAGCTTTGGTATTTAGAGAAAACGATCTTTTTTTGTCAAGTGCAAGAGGGTCCACGATTGAAAATACTCCCGCTACGGCGCTCGATGAAAGCGCCATAGAGACGAGGAGTGCAGCAAAGAGTAAGTGTCTGCTCAAAAGTCTAATATAGTGACTCGAACGAGCCGTCGATATATTTTATTCGATCTATGCCGGTACTGTTGTCCAGCGTTCCGATTACACGGCCATCTTTGGTAAGCGGGGTCGTGGCATTGTAATCGATGTTTCCATTGTCTATGACTACGGTAAGAGCAAGACCGTTTCCTGTGGTGAGTGATATGTTGCCGTCTCTTGTCGTATCGTTGTATCTTCCGTTGGCATTCACTGTCATAGCACCGTATACATATACGAAAGTGCTGTTGTTTTCATTTGTAGCAGGATCGAATTCGTAAGCAAGGTTAAGACTCATATCGTCAAGTCCGGCACGTTTTAGTGTACCACTCAACGTAACTCTTGCGTGCGGCTCTTCGTTCGCGGTCACGTTTATATCGGAGGCATTGAGAAGAGTGACACCCATTGTTCCTGCTACTTCCGTTTCGGTCTGTACATTTTTCAGACTTCCACTGAAGGTCATACTGCTTGGCAGATATCCGCTGTTTCCGATTGTGTAATTGTTTTCGTTGGTTGTCCAGAGCGAATCAATCTGAGGATTGCCGCCGTTTGAACAGGTTCCATTGAACGTTACCGCCGCATTCGACAAATCGTTGTATGTGTACTCGCCGGCTATAGTTTCGTAGAAGTTTCCGCTATTGTCGGTAAAAATGGTATATACGGAATTGTCAATCATCGTTATATCAAAAGACTGATTGCTGTAATCGACATAAGGGTTGATCGGATCTGCCGGATTGCTGCAGCCTACATGCCCTCCTGCGTTTGTGAGATGTTGTATGGAAAGTCCGCCTTTGTCAGCCATAGATTGGTTAAGCGTATATCCTACGCTCATGGTTCCGGTAGCGGTATAGTTTTGATCCAAAGCCCCGTTTAGGGTCAATTCGTTGAGTTTTACATAGTTGAGCGTGAATGGATCGGTCGTATTGGAGCTGTTGTAGTTGTATCCTATATCGGCTTTCACCCCTTTCAATCCCGTCAGAGTGCCGTCTGCAGTGGAGAGATTGATATCGCTTACATTCAGACTCGCGCCATCGGATGTCTTCGTTAAAGAGATGTTGGCCTGAAGAGTCTGTAGATTTTGGGTAGATTCGAAAAGCTTGTTGGCAGGAAGTGTACCGCTGAAGCTCATTGAAAGAGATGTAAAACCATTTGGATCGATAGTGGTCGGATCCGGAGCCGGAAGAGTGATCGTGCCGCTTCCTCTTTGATTAGCAGCTCCTCCGATTGTATCTGTAATGGTGTAGTTCCAGATAGAAGAGCCTGTGTCAGTTCTTGTAAGGTTTGCTTTCCTGGTATCTCCATTTGTCAGAGTTACAAAAGTGGTATTTACATCTATCAGGCTGTTTTGTATCCCATAATCTATGGCATCGGCCAGATTACCTATAACAGCAGCGGCAAGATCGCCGTTTAGCGTTACGTTTACAAATAGTGAATCCATAGCTTTGGCTTCCTTGTCGAAAAGGCCGCCGCTTTTGAAGAGATCGTCTCCTTGTGTTCTAAGATTCTGGAAAAAGGCTTTTGCCGAACCTACGTCATCCAAAGATCCGGCATTGTCAGGAACTTGTGGCGTATATGTCGTATTGTTTTCTGCAGCCTCCACAAAAGGTGTGGTGACATTGTTCTCTTTCATTTTCCTGGCAAGCGTGTCCGTTAAGTTGCTGTCGTCTCCAAGAACTCCGTCACTCGCATCTTCCGCTACAATTTCTACAAGCTCCTGGATAGTCAAATTGTTTTCTGTAGCGGCTGTGTGAAACGCCTCTATCACTTTGGCGTACAGACCTGTTGTAGGATCGGACGTAATGGGATCGGTTCCAAATATCTGTGCCGCAGCGACACGAGCCTGCTCCACTTTGCTCTTGTCGAGAGTCGCGTTAGGATCACCGCTTGTAGCCATCATGAACATTATGTGAGTGGAAGGAGCGATATTGACGGTGACCTCTTTGTCTTTTTCTACAGGCGCTGCAGAAAAGAGCTGCGTAGTTGTCGGGCAGGCTTTAGTCGTATTTGTATCTGGGAAAAAGAGGGAGGAGTTTTCGTCGCAGGTGACAGATACTATGGCTACACCTTCGAAGCCGTCGACGTCGATTTTGTATGTGCCGTTTTTATCGTCTGTTCTGCCGCTCCCTATTACCGTGCCGCCTGCACTGTTTGCACGGACTTCCACGACACCGTTGAGTATCAGTTCGTCTACCGCCGTACCTGTGAGCGTAGTACCGGCTGCGGTAAGAGTGGAGGTACTGCTGCCGCCACCGCACCCACTCAATAGCAAAGAGCCTGCCAGTATCGCGCTGGCAATAGTACTGATTCGTCTGACTTGTGCATCCATTGTTCGCTCCTGTTGTAATTTGTATTATCGTAACATTCATATTATATACCCGGCTCCTTTAACGAGAAATTAAAACATACTGTTTCAGGCTTTCTTAAACAAAAATCTGAGTATTTACAAAAAATGGTCGGCGTGACAGAGTTGATAGACTTTGACGTTAAAATTCATATGAAAACCGTATCTATTGGGAGTAAAAAGGTGTAAAATACTCAATATTTGCGATACAATTCGCTATTATGTAGTATCTATCAAACCTTGTTAAGGATAAGTGCTTGCAGATAAAAGAGATCCAGCAGTTTTCAGAGATTCGCCCAAAAGCCAGGGCATATCTTTGCTACCTGCTTTCAAGAAACATTCCCAACAGAACGCCTGAAGTGACTCTCGATACGATCATCGCCGCTTTGAAGAAGATAAAAAAAGAGGTTAAAGAGATCGATACGCTTTATGTTCTCGATCCGAAAGGACGGCAGATAGCGAACAATGTAAGCAGAACTCCGGCTTTTCGCACCGGCGAGGGCGAAAACAGGGCGATGCGGGCCTACTATTATCGGGCTGTCAGAGAGAAACGGTGTATTCTCACCGATCCATACCCTTCCAAAATAGGTGGCGCGCTCGTCGTTACCGCAGCCTATCCCGTATATAACGACAAAGGACAGCTGCAATATGTAATCTGTGCCGACATACCTCTGGACAAACTTCTTTACATGGTGCATCCGGCATCGGCTGAGACGCTTTTTGGCAGATTTACCAAAATAGGGTACGCTCTTTTTTCTCTGGCCCTGTTGGCTGTATCGGTATTCCTGTTTTTGAATGGAATCAAAAGTTTTTTGACATATGGATTCAACCTGATCCATATAGATATCAAGGAGATGTTCGAGGCGACTATTCTTTTGACGCTCTCTTTGGCGATTTTCGATCTTGTCAAAGCGATATTCGAAGAAGAGGTACTTGGAGAGCACAAACGCGGCGAGCACGACGAGATACACAAGACTATGATCCGTTTTCTCGGTTCTATCATTATCGCCCTTGCCATAGAGGCGTTGATGCTCGTATTCAAATTCGCTATAATCGACCCCGAAAAGCTAATATATGCCGTATATCTAATAGGTGGTGTAACGATGCTTCTGATCGGTCTTTCGTTCTATCTTAGAAGTATTAGAAGAGGTGAATAGTGATTGCGGTTGTCGATTATAACATGGGCAATCTGGCCAGTGTCGTCAATGCGCTCGAAAAAGTCGGTGCCTCTTGTAAAATAGTTTCGGATCCGCACGAGATCAAAAGAAGCGATAAAATTCTGCTTCCCGGTGTGGGCGCTTTCGCGGATGCCATGAGGCATCTTCAAAAGAGCGGAATGGATGAAGCCATTTTGGAGTTCGCCCAAAGCGGAAAACCTCTGCTCGGCATATGTCTGGGGATGCAGCTTCTATTCTCAAGGAGCAGTGAGTTTGGCGAGCACAAAGGGCTGGGATTGATACCGGGAGAGGTTGTGCCGTTTGATCCTGATCTTTTCGACTCTTTGCACAAGATTCCGCACATGGGGTGGAACGAGCTCTTCGTTCAGAAGCAAAGTCCGCTTTTTGAAGGGCTTCCGGGAGATTTCTATCTCTATTTTGTGCATTCGTATCATGCCGTGACGCCGGATGAGTACGCGATAGGAAAGACATGGTACGGATATGAGTTTGTCAGCGCCGTTCAAAACGACAATATTTTCGGCATGCAGCCTCATCCGGAGAAATCACATGACAACGGTTTGAAAATTTTGAAAAATTTCGTTGAATTTCAAGGATAATAGTTTGGAAATACTTCCTGCAATAGACCTAAAAGATGGAAAAGCGGTCAGGCTGACCAAAGGATTGATGCAAAGTGCCAAAATATACAGCGATGAACCATGGCAACTTGCCGTGAAGTTCGAAGAGATGGGTTCGAAATGGCTTCATCTTGTCGATCTGAATGGTGCATTCGCCGGTGAACCCAAGAATCTGGACCAGATTGAAAAGATTCGTAAAAACTGCAATCTGAAAATGGAGCTCGGCGGCGGAATCCGTGACGAGGAGACGATAAAGCGCTATCTCGACCTCGGTATCGACAGGCTCATACTCGGCTCCGTAGCGGTGAGAGATCCGAAGTTTGTCGAAGAGATGGCGTCGAAATATCCGATTGCGGTAGGAATAGATGCGGTGGATGGATATGTGGCTGTTGAAGGATGGGCGCAAATCAGCAAAATGAAAGCGACCGATCTTGCGAAAGCCTTTGCCGATAGCGGCGTCGAAGCCATTATATGTACCGATGTCGGGCGTGACGGAACCCTTGAGGGGGTCAACATACCTTTTACCGTTTCCATAGCCGAAGCTTCTGGGATAGAGACCATCGCAAGCGGCGGAGTACGTGACATCGGTGATATAAAGGCCCTGCTTGAAACGAGAAAAGTTGCCGGGGTCATTGTAGGAAAAGCCTTTTATGAAGGTACGATAGATCTTGAAGATGCGTTCAGGCTTGTTGGAAACAGATGAGAGGGTAGATCGATGAGAAATTTTCCCTGGCAGCAAGTGTAAAAAAATTCTTAATCTTAATTAAATGGTCCAAACGATAAAATGAGCAAAACATAATTCTATATTTGTGAAGGACACCCATTGAAGATAATGGTAGTAGACGACAGTTCAACGATGCGTCGTATTATTAAGAATACATTGGGACGATTGGGATACAAAGATCTCCTCGAAGCGGAGGATGGAGTTCAGGCATGGGAAGTGATGAAGCAGAATAAAGACGATATAGGTGTGTTGATCACGGACTGGAACATGCCCAATATGAACGGCCTGGAGCTTGTCAGGAAAGTGCGCAGTGAAAGTATTTTTGAAGATATTCCCATCATCATGGTGACTACCGAAGGAGGGAAAGCGGAAGTTATCACAGCGCTCAAGGCCGGAGTGAACAACTACATTGTAAAACCCTTTACGCCTCAGGTACTCAAGGAGAAACTTGAAGCGGTACTCGGCTTGAACGACTGATGCGCGAAACTTACCACGAGCTGAAAGTAACCCCTTCGGCAGAGTTTGAACTGTTCCAGGATTTTTTAATGACCGTTTTTCAGGATACGATCGAAATAGGCAAAAAGAGTCTAATACTTCGCTCCGAAGATCCTCTCGATGAGATTGCCTGGGGCGCGAAGAGTTTTGCCGAGGCGTTGTCTGAAAAGTTTGGCAGACGGATCAATGTTCAAACGCAACTGAGTGAGAAGAGAAATGAAGATTGGGTCGCAAAATATCGTGAAGCGATCCGTCCTGTGGAGATAGGAGAGTTTTATCTTCACCCGAGCTGGGAGAGCCCGCTGTGCGGGAAAACAAATATAACGATCGATCCCGCATTGGCGTTTGGATCTGGTCATCATGAGACGACTGCCGGTTGTCTGGCGGCTATAGGGAAGAGAGTGAAAAAAGGGCAGACGCTGCTTGATGTGGGATGCGGAAGCGGAGTGCTGGGCATCGCCGCTTCGATGCTTGGTGCAACTGTGGATGCGTGCGATACAGATCCTTTGGCTGTAGAAAACGCGAAGAAAAATTTCGAGATCAACGGTTGTGCTCCAAGAAACATCTGGCTGGGCTCGGTTGGCGGAACCAAAGGGTGCTACGATGTCGTGGTGGCGAATATTGTAGCCGACGTCTTGAGGATGATAGCCGGTGACCTGAAAAGAAGAGCCAAAAATGACGGAATTTTGATTCTTTCAGGGATACTGGATTCAAAAGAGGATTTCATAGAAGAGGCTTTTGGCGATCTGGAGCTTCTTGAGACTATAGCCATGAACGAGTGGCGAACGAAAATTTATAGAAAAAATAAGGAAAAAAATGGCGGATAAGAATCCAAAAAAAGATCCGAATGATCAAAACTTTTTCAAGAAAAACCCCCTTCTGACATTTGCAATCTTCTCTTTGCTTATCATTGTGCTTTTCAAAAGTTTCATAGATACGCAAGAGGGTCAGTTCGGTATACAAAATCCCAATGCCATAAATGGAGGAGCGCCTGTAACACAGACCAAAACGGTTCCCTATAGCGATCTGAAGAAGATGATTAAAGAGGGAAGGATAAAGTATGTGTCGATAGGGCAGATGACTATCAAGGCCATTTCGAGCGAAGGAGGATACAAAACCCTATATATCGCAAAAAAGGTCGGCGAAGACAATACGCTGATACCGCTTCTTGACAAGATGGGAGTCGAATACAGCGGATACACCGAAAGCAACTGGGTTGGCGAAGTTCTTTTCGGGTGGGTGCTTCCCATATTGATCTTTTTTGGTATATGGATGTTTCTTGCAAGCAGGATGCAGAAAAATATGGGCGGCGGAATACTTGGCATGGGAAGCAGCAAAAAGCTTGTCAATTCCGAAAAGCCCAATATCACGTTCGATGATGTGGCCGGAGTGGAAGAGGCGAAAGAGGAGGTCAAAGAGATCGTGGAGTTTTTAAAGTATCCGGAGCGTTATATACGCCTGGGTGCGAAGATACCAAAAGGCGTTCTTCTTGTGGGACCTCCTGGGACCGGTAAAACCCTTCTGGCCAAGGCTGTTGCCGGAGAGGCAAACGTTCCTTTCTTCTCGGTGAGCGGGTCGAGTTTTATAGAGATGTTCGTGGGTGTTGGTGCGGCACGTGTCCGTGATCTGTTCGAGCAGGCTAAAAAAGAGGCTCCGGCGATTATTTTCATAGATGAAATAGACGCAATCGGAAAGAGCCGTGCAGCGAGCGGGCAGATAGGGGGCAACGACGAGAGAGAACAGACTCTCAATCAGCTTCTTGCAGAGATGGACGGATTTAGTTCCGATACGCCGATCATAGTTCTTGCTGCGACCAACCGCCCCGAAGTTCTCGACCCGGCACTTTTGCGCCCCGGAAGGTTTGATAGACAGGTATTGGTGGATAAGCCGGATTTTGAGGGTCGCATAAAGATTTTGAAAGTACACGTCAAACATATCAAAATGGCTCCTGATGTGGATTTGGAAGAGATAGCACGCCTGACTGCCGGCCTTGCAGGAGCGGATCTGGCAAATATCGTAAACGAGGCGGCGCTTCTTGCGGGAAGAAAAAACAAAGAGCATGTTGAGCAGGAAGATTTTCGTGAGGCTGTCGAACGGGCAATCGCCGGGCTCGAGAAAAAATCGCGCCGGATCGCTCCGAAAGAGAAACGTATAG
>WFUN01000027.1 GCA_015484905.1 Hydrogenimonas sp.
ATCGAAACCGGGACCCAGGTTTGCACTTGTGGCAGGAACACTGATAATCAATCATCCCTCCTAAAATTTAATGGGGCAATTCTATTATAAGTTAACTAAAAAAGGGCTTCCGAAAGATGGGTTCAGACAGCAGGGAGCACATAAAGTGGCTCATTTTCTTTTGAAAAAATCGACCTGTCAAGGACAGAAGGCGGGATGAAAGAAGCAGCTTTTTGGATGCACTCGGAGCGTATCGAAATATTTTCTCCCTCTTTCACAAAGCAGCTTTTCCCAACTGCTTTTATCGGACGATTGCCATTGAAGGCAAACGCATCAGTCCCAAAAAGAGGAATATTCAGTACGATTGAAAGTGTTTTCGCCATAACATAAGTAACTTTTATGGCCATGAAACTGCCTGGGCCGTTGGCATAATAGATAGCTTCAAGAGTGAAGCGTCGCAACACTTCATGTAAAAGAGGCGGAAGGACTTTAGAACTTTTACCCTCTTTTGAAAAAGTCTCTACACATATACCGTTTTCGTAAACAGCAGCTATCACCGGTGACGTAATACCTATTAAAAGCAGCTCCACTTTGCGCCTATGACTTTTTTTACTATGCAAAACTTCTTGCAAACTCGGAACTTTCCCTTACCTGCAGTGTCACTCTTTCGTAAGCATCTGAGTCCGCCAATAAAGCCATCGTGAGCTCATGGTTCAGGCTATGGCTCCCCGCAAAAGCTTCATATGTCCCAAGTATCGGGCTGCCGAGAATTTTCATATCTCCCATTGCATCGAGAATTTTATGTCTGACAAACTCATCCTCGAAACGGAGCCCTTCCGGATTCAGCACTTTCGTATCGTCAAGCACAATAGCATTTTCGAGGCTCCCTCCAAGCGCGAGATTTTTACTGCGAAGATACTGCACCTCTTTTAAAAAACCAAACGTTCTCGCTCTCGAAATTTCACGTATGAACTCCTGTTTTGAGAAATTGAAACGAAAATGCTGATGTGAAATAACAGGATGGTCAAAACTGATGGAAAAATCGAAAACAGCCGTCTCAGACGGCTTTAAAGAGACATACCTCTCTGCGCTGCTTACTTTTATCTCCTTTTTTATCCGGAGAATCTCTTTGCCGGCATTCTGCTCCTGTATACCAGCTTCATCGAGCATCATACAAAAACTTGCGGCACTTCCATCCATAATCGGCATTTCAGCATCATCGAGCACAACACGCAGATTATCTATTCCATAAGCATAGACTGCAGATAGAAAATGTTCTATTGTCGAGATGTTTGAACCGTCTTTCCCGATTACTGTAGCCATCTGTGTATCTACGACATTTTCCGGTCTCAGAGGAATGGTAACGCCAGTATCTTTTCTGTAAAAAACTATTCCGCTTCCGGTTTCCATGGGCTCAAGGCGCAGACGTACGGGCCTACCCTTGTGCAAACCTATACCGACACTTTCAACCGGCCTGGCTACTGTTCTTTGTTTTATCATAATATCTCTTACCTCCATCCCTTCCTTCAAGAGAAGAAAAGGCACACGGTCTCGTACACCTTTTTAAAATTATAGCGACAGATAACTGCCCACATTATACCACAACCCTATTCGTCGCGTCTGTCAATTATCTTTCTCGCCGTCTGCATGACCTGTGATATGTTATCTCTTATCCAATGTGAATCCATCCACTCTACCGGTCGTACCTCCACTCCCTGAACTACGATTCCAAAATGAAGATGATCACCCAGTGCAAGTCCGGTTCTACCGGTCTTTGCGATAGGGTCTCCTTTTGCTACATCATCGCCTTCGCGAACATCTACCGACGAGCAGTGGCCATAAATTGTATATAGCCCCAGCCCATGGTCTATCATGGGCATATTTCCATATATGCCGTTATAGCCGGAATATACAACCAGGCCAGGATTGGAAGCACGTATCTGTGCCATTTTTATACTCGCAAGATCTATTCCAAGATGGTACGATTCACTCACAAGCTTTCCTTTATAATAGTACAGGCGACGATCTCCAAAACCTGCAACCTTTTCGGCATTTTTCAGTGGGTAAAAAGGTTTCACACTCCATCTTTTTATAATTTTGTCTGAAACTTTTGATCCGAGTGAATGGATAAGATTCTCGTTTTTTGCACGAATATCTTCATTGATTATCCTGAATCTTTCAAGAGGATCACTTATATTTGCGGTCTCATCGAAAAGAGAGGCCAGATCAGCAACTTTTCCATTCAGATAACTATCTTTAAGATGCATGGTAGATTTTCTGTAACCAAGCCGCTTTATAAAAAGCGGGATGTGAACTTTTGTACGGTTTCCTGCCAAATCTGAAGCCTCAACCCACGCCCTGAATTTTTTCTCCTGTACCGGCCAGGCTATCAAAGATATATAATACCCCTTTTTGTAAAAAGGCTCGGCTTTGAATACCTTGCCAAAAGAGGTGTGTACGCTTACATCCGAAAGATGGGCATCTTTTGCGCTGAATACGACAAGCGCACTTCCTCCCTGGGTAATTTTGTATGAGTTTGAAAGCACAAAAGCAGAGGGTCTTGTCGTGTCGATTGCTATTTGTACACTTTTTTCGGCACTGTTTCCTTTAAAAAAGTTCCAGCCACTGGCATCGGTCACCTGAATATGCATCAAAGCTTCCGTCGCTCTCCTGTTCCATCCAACCCTGGGAAGATCTACGGCGATCTCAACA
>WFUN01000028.1 GCA_015484905.1 Hydrogenimonas sp.
ATATTATACCACCGTCAAATAAAAAAGCGGTAAGGAGTTTACTGCAATTTCGATTTTTTTAAAAAAAAGCGCTTTTCTCCGCTGCTTTAAGAATAAATATTAAAGAAACTTGACATAAATAGACTAAACCTGATATAATCGTCTCAGTCAATTTTAAAAGGAGATGTGCAATGAACATATTTGAAAAGCTTACGCATCAAATGACCGAATCTATCGAGTCTGGTGTAAGTCTTGCACTGCATAACAAAAACCCGGAGGTGGAGCCGGTACATCTGGTGTGGGGACAGCTTACAAATTCGGGCAGCGTATTGAATCAGGCGTTGAATCGCATGGGCATAGACAAAGCACCCATCGAGCTGGAGGCCAAAAGTGTAGCCGACAAGCTTCCGAAGGTCTCTACCGTAACGAAAGAGAGTATAAAGATTTCTCGTTCTCTGCAGGAGAGTCTTCAAAAAGCTGAAGGGCTCATGGCGAAGCAGGGTGATCAGTATCTGGCAGTGGATACATGGCTTCTTGCAAACCTCGACCACCCGCAAATTAAAGAGGTTCTCGGCAAGTATGTCGACATGATGGAGTTGAAAAAGACTTTCGAAGCGATCCGAGGCGGCAAGAAGATAGAGAGTCAAACGGCAGACGAGACGCTTGAATCGCTTGAAAAGTACGGTATCGATCTAAATAAAAAGGCTATAGACGGTGAGCTCGACCCGGTGATAGGTCGAGACGAAGAGATCGAGCGTGTAATGCAGATATTGATCCGTAAAACAAAAAACAACCCGATTCTGCTTGGCGAACCGGGAGTCGGTAAAACCGCTATCGTTGAAGGACTGGCACAACGCATTGTCAACAAAGAAGTACCTTTGAGCCTTCAGAACAAACGAGTGGTGGCATTGGATATGAGTGCGCTTATAGCCGGCGCAAAGTACAGGGGTGAATTTGAGGACAGGCTTAAAGCGGTAATAGAAGAGGTAAAAAGCAGCGGGGATGTTATTTTGTTTATAGATGAAATACATACGATCGTGGGCGCCGGTGCATCCGAAGGAAGCATGGATGCCGCAAACATGCTGAAACCTGCACTTGCACGTGGTGAGCTGCATACGATAGGTGCTACGACGCTCAAAGAGTATAGAAAATATTTTGAAAAAGATGCGGCGCTGCAGAGACGTTTCCAACCTGTATATGTAAATGAACCAACCATAAATCAGGCACTGCAGATTTTACGGGGTCTTAGAGAAAGACTCGAAGCGCACCACAATGTCACGATACTTGACAGCGCTCTCGTAGCGGCAGCGAAACTTTCGGCACGCTATATTACAGACCGGTATCTTCCTGACAAAGCGATTGACCTGATAGACGAAGCTGCAGCCGAACTGAAAATGCAAATTGAGAGCGAGCCGACGGAGCTTGCACGGGTTAAGCGTGAAATAGGGCAGCTTCAGGTCGAAAAAGAGGCTTTGATGATGGAGGAGTCCAAAAAAAATGAAGCCAGATTGAAAGAGATTGAAAAAGAGCTTGCCGATCTCGAAGAGAAGAGGCGAAAACTTGAGGCGCAGTTTGAGACTGAAAAGAGAGTTTTCAATGATATAGCGCAGATAAAAGTGGAGATTGACAAACTTAGAAGCGAAGCCGAAATTGCAAAACGAAACGGTGATTACAACAAGGCGGCAGAGATCGAGTACGGAAAGATTCCACAGTTCGAAGAGAAGCTGAAACAGCTTAATGAGCAGTGGAATCGAATGCAGGAAGAGGGCACTCTTCTTAAAAACAGTGTTGACGAAGAGTCGATAGCAAAAATAGTAAGCCGATGGACGCAAATTCCTGTTACAAAAATGCTACAGAGTGAAAAGGAGAAGATTCTTCATGTCGAAGATGTACTTGCCGAAGATGTGGTTGGGCAGGATCAGGCCATAAAAGCCGTAGCCAGAGCGATCAAACGCAATAAAGCGGGATTGAGCGAACAAAACCGGCCGATTGGCAGCTTTCTCTTTCTCGGTCCTACCGGTGTCGGAAAGACCCAAACAGCCAAAACATTGGCCAAGTTTCTATTTGATACCGAGAAGTCGCTCATTCGTATCGATATGAGTGAATATATGGAGAAACATGCAGTAAGTCGTCTGGTGGGAGCACCTCCGGGATATGTAGGATATGAAGAGGGTGGACAGCTTACTGAAGCGGTACGCCG
>WFUN01000029.1 GCA_015484905.1 Hydrogenimonas sp.
ACTTTCAGTCCATTCATCAAGTTATCCTTCGCTTTTTAAAAATTTTTCTATTAATAATCTTATCAGATCTCTGTTTACGAGGTTTAAAATCACCTCGTCGCTTGCTGCTCTCTCTTCTTCGGTTGCCTCACTCGAAGGATCGGTCATAAGGACCAGAGCTGTATCCAGCCTCTTGATCTTTATCTCTTCTCTTAGAACCGGAAGTGAAATGTTCTCCGCCTCTTTGTCCACGAAAACAATAGCTGCCTCTTTATCTATTTTACCGATAAGATCTTTCGAGTCTTTGGCAATATCTACATCGTATCCCAGTTCTCGAAGCAGATTCGCGAATATTTTACCTTCCAGCGTACTTTTTTTCAGTACAACTATCTTTTCGGCAGTTTTGGATACACTTTCTTCATGCTTTGGTTCAACGGCTATGGAGTCCGCCTTTTGTGGCTCTACTGATTCGAAATTGAACTCTTTTTCCTCCTCTTCGGGAGTTTCATCATCCATTGTCGAATATGGCTGTTTCGCCTTTTTTTTCTCATCCCGGTCTCTGGTCTGCATTTTTTCGGCGAGAAACTTCTTCAAAATAGATATTATCTCTTCACGAATAAGCGGTTTGGTCGTATATTCATCCAACCCTTCCGCAAGAAACCTCTCTCTGTCACCTTTTAGAGCGTTGGCTGTAAGGGCAACGATCGGTACATGCGGGAGGTTTTCATCCTCTTCGTAATCGAGAATTTCATGGGTCGCTTCCACGCCGTCCATTACAGGCATGGATATATCCATGAAGATGATATCATAATTTCCGTTTCTGCGTTTTTCGAATGCCTCGAGGCCATTGTCGGCGAGTTCAACTTTCAATCCCAGCCCTTCAAGCGTCCGTTTTATAAGTTTCTGGTTGATTGTATTGTCTTCGGCAACCAGTGCCTTTGCGTTGAAACCGATATGTTCAAGATCGAGCAAAGGACGTCTCGTCTCTTTTACTACCTCTGATGTAGCCGCCTTGAGAGTAGATACCATTTTCGTCGCATTTATCGGCTCGTAAAGAATCTTTTCGCAATACCGTTTGAGTTTTTCTATGCGTTTTTGCTGAGTAGATTTTATGATGACATTACAGTGAATAGGAGCTTTTCCCATTTTTTGCAGATCACTGTCTGAAACATAATCGCTGTCTATTATAGCTGATTGGACTTTCTTTTCCGAAGCGAGTTTCATCAACTCTTCGGGAGCATTGAAAGGTGTAAGCGACGCACCGTAATAATCGATATACTCTTTGATGTACTCATCTTGCTTCTTTTGTGCTCCTGATGGGGTGTAAAGAGCGATTGAAACGTTTGAAAAATGGTTGTACATATCCTCGTTCATTTGGGGAAGCTCGTCAAACTCCAGAGTAAAATAGAAACGAGTTCCCTTGCCAAGTTCGCTCTCGAGCTGCAGATGGCCTCCCATCAACTCCGCATATCTGGCTGAAATGGTAAGGCCAAGACCGGTTCCGCCAAATTTTCTTGTAACGCTTGTGTCCGCCTGTGAAAAGGCTTCGAATATATGCGCTTTTTTATCTGGCGAGATTCCTATGCCGGTATCCTCGACGCTGAAACTTATAGCGCACCTTTCCGGATTTTCCGCCTGCACCTTCCTTATCTCTACATTGATCGCACCGCCCTGGTTCGTAAATTTCACCGCGTTGCTTAAAAGGTTTATCAAAATCTCTTTTATTTTTGTCGGATCGCCTTTTATCGGCTGATTGAGCCCGGGGTCCACAAAACAGGCGAGATTCACACTCTTCTCTGCAGCTTTTACGGCATAAATTTCTATGGCGCTTTCAAACTCTTCAATAGGATTGAAGACTATATTTTCAATCTCTACCTTATTGCTTTCGATTTTCGAGAGGTCGAGAATATTGTTGATTATCTCCAAAAGATTTTCAGAACTCTTTTCTATGATGCTTACGAACTCTTTTTGCTCCCCTTTGAGCTCCGTGTTTTTCAGAAGTTCCGTAAAACCGACTATTCCGTTGAGAGGGGTACGTATTTCATGGCTCATGTTTGCCAAAAAGAGACTTTTCGCTTCGCTGGCCTCTTCTGCGCGCTGCTGTTCATGTCTGGCCTCTTCGATTATGGTCTGCAGCAACGCATACGCTTTGGCCGTACCTTCTGCGGTATCGAGATTGATATTGATCTGTTTGCTTGTAGATTCGGCCGCGCTTTGTAAAATAGACTCGAGATTTTTTATATTTTGTGCGATCTCTTTACTGACTATAAAACCGAGTATCGCAAGTATGAGCGATATGATCCAAAGTGCGGCGGATGCCATGGCTATCAACATCTGCTCTTCCATCGTCTGGGCGCTTTTGCTCTCCAGCGAGGCGAAGATAATCTTTTGAGCTTTTGAGAGACGATCTATTTTTTCGGTGTTTAGTCTGAACCAGTAAAGAGGGTCTATCGTATAATATCCGTCGTTTATTGAATGAAGAATTTCTATTCTCGCTTTCGACAGAGATTCGAAAACTTTCTGCGCATCCTGTGTATTCAAAAGAGTGTGTACGCGCCGCTTCAGTTCCGTATCGTTGATAAAACCGTAGTCGTAAGAGTCGGCCTGACCTATATAGTGGATCCATTTTTGCAACTCTTCATCGCTCATTTTCGTATATCTGGTAAGTATATAAGAGATGAATCCGCGTTCGATACCGCTGTTCTCTTTTGCCGTTGCAAAGTTTACGTAAGCTTTTGCCTCGTTTGCTATTTCATGCTCAAGCCCTATCGTAGTGATTTTGTCGATCTCTTCGAGAAGAGATTTGATCAAAAGGGAGTAATAGCCGAAGAAGGCCTTGTCGAAATCTATTTGAAGCGAATCTATCTGATCACGCTTTTTTTTCATCATGCTTAGAAGCAGACCGATCTTTTTTTGAGGTTTTACTTCCGGGTGTTCAGATACGTAACGGTTGAAAATTGCTACCTCTTTATCGGTTTCAGCCCGCTGTTTTTTAAGCTTTTCGATCGCTTTTTTACCGTTCGAAGCGATATATATGGATGTAAGCCCTCTCTCTTTTGCAAGCTCCATGGCTACACGGTTTATAATAGCGTTGTAGCCGATACGATCATTGAGTGCTTGGACTTTCAGGTAG
The DNA here is from genome assembly GCA_015484905.1 of Hydrogenimonas sp. Classification (GTDB taxonomy): domain Bacteria; phylum Campylobacterota; class Campylobacteria; order Campylobacterales; family Hydrogenimonadaceae; genus Hydrogenimonas. The sequence goes on from WFUN01000029.1 coordinate 3,113, forward strand.
TTCGTTGTGGATTGGTAAAGGAAAAAACTCGCAAATCCCAATAAAAGAACGATAGGAAAGAGTGATATCAGTTTCAGTTTGCTTCGAACGCCTATTTGCATAAATCACCTCTGATCATAATGGAATGTTGTATTTGGCCGCAACGGCTTTACATTCGTCGGCCCCATTTGCCTTGCCCTCTTTAAGAAGGCCGAGTATCTTTTTTTTGTCACCATTTTTGTTTAATATCCTGGCTTCGGCAAGGTAGCATTTCGCTCTGACGTTTCCGAAACGAACGGCTTTTTTTAGATATCTCTGCGCTTTGGAGAGATTCTGTTTCACTCCTTTGCCTTTAAGATAGAGAAGCCCCAAAAAATAGTGTGCCTGCTCCGCTCCCTCTTCGTTGATAGCCTTTTCGAACATCTTTCTGGCTTTTGAGTAGTTTCCGGATTTATAGGCTCTTATTCCATCGGAGAAGTAGCTGGCGAAAATCATTGTCGGAAGAAGAAGCAGTGCAAGGAGACCTTTTTTCATGCGTACTCCTTTGCCATCATTTTGGCAAGAGCGGCAAGTTTATGGTAAAAATTGACCAGTTCATCTTCCACCTCTTTCGGGTTTTTGGCATGTTGCACATTTTCCATAAGCTGGCGCATATCTTCTATTCTCAGGTTTGCGGCGACACCTTTGAGCTTGTGGGCTATTTCGTTGATGGTCTCTATGTCGTTCTTTTCATAAGCATGCTCGAAATTTTTCATCTCATCCCGTGCCTGCTGGATAAAGTCGTTTACAAACTCCAGGATAAGCGATTCCGGCAAGCCAAGAGCGTCTGCCGCTTCGTTTGGATTGAAGATTATTGTTTCGCCCGTATCCTTCTCTTCCAGATTTAACGCACTTTCTGGTTTTTGAGCACTCTCGAGCTTCTCTTCTGTTTCGTCAAAAAGCGGCATTTCAATCTTCTGTTCCGGCTCAAAAACTCTCTTTGGCTCCTGTTGTTCGTCTTTTGGGGCCAGCTCCGGTGAATATATGCAGATCAGTTGCCGCATATAGGCATCCACCTTTTCCCATATGGATGCCACCTCTTCGTTCGTGTTCGCTTTCAACAGAGCTTCGAGTGTGTTGGCCAGAGTCTCCATTCCCAGATTTGAAGCCACCCCCTTTAGTTTTATAGCCTCTTTTCTGACTGCCGGCAGGTTTCTGGCGATCATCGCCGCCTTGATTTCCGGCACCCGTTGCATATATGTGGTCAGGAACTCTTTTATGTACTCTTTTATTATGCTCTCCGGTACTCCGAGAGCAAAAGATGCTCTGGCGATATCAGGCGGAGTGAACGGCGTCTCTTCGCAAACCAGGGGAGTTGCTGCAGTGGCCGGTTTAAAGTCGGTTGTCTCTTTGGGAGGTGTTTGCGGCCTGTCTATTTCAAAAAGCGGCTCATCTGTGTTTTCGTTCTCTTGTTGTATCGTTGCTGGTTCTGTCTGAGGTTTCGTTTGAGGCTCTTGAAAAGGCTCATTTTCACCCTTTTTTTCTTCGAAGTCGAATTCGAAGTCTACCAGATCGAGTGGTTTGTCGATATCCTCGGTTTTGGCGGGAGAGGAGGTTTGTATATCCATATCGAACATCGTATACTCATTTTGCTCTTGTATACCTTCAGATTCCGTTAAACCACTGTCTTGCCCAAGCTCCGGCCCGTACTCCAAAGAGGTCTGCGAAACGGTCTGCATCTCGTTTTCGCTGTAGGCATCCTTGAGAATTTTATCCTCAAAAGCCGCCTCTTCCGCTGTCGGCATGTTTTCGAGGTCTTCTTGCATAAGACTCGAGCCGTTTGAAAGTCTGAGGTTTTTGAACTCTATCTGATAAAAAAATTCAGGAGTGTTTTCATCGAAATCGACAGGATAGATAGTTTCCATAGCGAGTTCGCATTCATAGATCGCATTGTCTTTCGTAGCGATCAGAACCTTTTTCTGCTCTTTATATGCGTTACGCAAAAAGGTGAGCCATGAAAAGTTTTCGAAATTGTAAATATATCCGGGCCGCTTGATAAAAAGTTCACTGTAGTCGTTATGTTCGGCATTGAAGTGTTCGATGTCGTGATAACCTGCGAGTTGCAGAGCTTTTTTTGAGATACAGAACAGTTTGCCGTCATTTCTGTAGATTAGCACGCTTATCCTTTTCTCTTCTCATCTTCCAGCATCTGAGCGTAAACCTGGATTATAGACTCGATATCCATTCTTTTGGCAGGATGTCTTGCGGCGATATATCCAACTTTTTTGCCATCTTTGTAGACCGGCTTGATAAATGTGTTAACCCAGTAATATCGGCCATCTTTGCGTAAGTTTTTAACCAAACCCGTCCACTCTTTATCGTTTTGAATGGTATCCCACATCTGTTTAAAGGCCGCTTTTGGCATATCCGGATGGCGTATTATGCTGTGAGGCTGACCGATGAGCTCTTCTTTTGTATAACCTGAAATTTCTATAAATTTACGATTGGCATAGGTTATGATGCCATTTAGATCCGTTTCGCTTATTATGATTCCGTCGACAAAAGTGTATTCTTCGTCAATCGGCTCCACTCTCTTCATTAAGACTCCGTCCCTGTAATAAAACAAAAATCCACTTCCCACAACAGTCGAATGGCAGCGCGCTTCTTTTCGAAACAGCGGCTTTATATAGACGGTTAATTTTTGCAGAAAGTTTAAATAAACAAAGAATAATAACACAAACTTCTATGAGTTATGCTTATTTATCACATGTGAGTGTGGAATATTTTTTATATATTCACTGAGCGTTTTGGCATCTTTTTCGCTCAATATGCCGCAAAGAGTTTTGGTGTCGGCTCTTCTTATCGCTTCGAATGAACCGAAATAGTCCAGTAGCCGTTTCACTTTCGCAGGCCCTATACCTCTTGCTTTCAGTAAAGAGATCTCTTTTTCCTCTTTCAGCCTCTTCTTTTTATGGAAAGATATCGCGAAACGGTGCGCTTCGTCCCGAAGGCGCTGAAACCATTGGAGTCTTGTATCGCCCGGCGGCAGAGCGAGCGCTCCTTCTTCGGTATGAATGATATCTTTGGCGGCGCCTTTTGCTCTATGTGCTTTGGCGTCTATCTTCTCCTTTGCGATACTTGCGACGGGAATTGAGACTCCCGCTTCTTCAAGAAGCGTTTTTGCAAGCTGTCTTAGCGTCTCTCCTCCATCTATGATCCAAAGATCCGGAGGAGGAGAGTCGTCGAACGAGGCGATTCTCCTGCTCAAAAGCTCTCTCATCTGTCCATATTCGTCTTTGGCATCGAGGTTGTAGTGCCTGTAGCTTTTTTTGTCCCATTTGCCGTTAGAGTAGACGACCATGGCACCTACGCAGGCCTTTCCCATCAGATGGGAATTGTCGAAAATTTCGACTCTTTCCGGCGGATGAGGCAGTCCGGCTATTTCGCCTACAAGTTCCAAAATATTGGAGCGGGGGGCCTTTTTTTGCTGTTTCAACAGTTCGGTTGCATTTTGTATACCGAGTTTTATGACTCTTTTTTTGATACCGCGCTGCGGTGCGGTTATGCAGATCCTTTTTCCCACTCTTATGCTTAAGAGATCGGAAAGTTCGGTCGCGTCATCGATATTGTGGCCGACAAGCACCTCTTTTGCCATAAAGGGGGTGTCGCTTTTGTAAAATTCCAAAATAGCCTGCCTGTAGACTTCCTGGATCTGTATATCGTCATGGGGAATGAAAAAGGTGTGGCTCGAAGAGACGATTTTCCCCTCCCGCATGAAGAGCCTGACTATCACACCGTTATCTCCGTCATGTTCGGCTACAAAGATATCCAGGTCTTCGAGCCTGGCCAGATCCGCACTCGAATGCTCTTCGATTTTTCCTATGGCCTCTATGCGGTCGCGTATTTCAGCCGCTTCTTCAAAACGCAGTGACTCGGCATAAAAGGACATCTTCTTTTTCAAAGCCGTAATCAGCCTCTTTTTGTTGTGTATGTATGAGAAGGCCTCGTTTACAAGATGGGAGTAGTCTTTTGAGTCGATCTTGCCTTCGCAAGGTGCCGCACATCGACCTATTTGATGAAACAGGCACGCCTTTTTGCTTTTAAGACACCCCTTTTTTTGCACCAGAGGCACGAGATCGTATATGGATGACAAAACGGCTTTGGCTCCTGTCGGAAAAGGGCCGAAGTATTTTATATGTTTTCCTTTTACCACCTTGCGAGTGATTTCGAAGCGCGGAAACGGTTCGCTTAAGTCTATATAGATATAAGGGTATGTCTTGTCGTCTCTGAGCAGTATGTTGTATCTTGGTCTTAGCTGCTTTATCAGAGAGTTTTCGAGCAAAAGCGCATCGCTTTCGTTTTGGGTGAGGATTGTCTCGACTCTTGCGGTTTGGCTGATCATCCGGTGTATACGGGACCCAAGGCCGGGTGCCGGCATAACTTCCGGATTGATACGAAAATAGCTTCTGATACGTTTTTTCAGGTTTTTCGCTTTACCTATATAAAGAAGCTTGCCGTTGTGATCGAAGTACTGATAGACACCGGGACTTTCCGGAAGATTTTTCAATGCCTGCTGCATCGTATGGTCTTCTTGAGTGCTTCGAACTCTTTTCCAAGTGCTTTGTTTTTGCATTTTATCTCAAAATCTCCACTCGCTCTCTCTTTGAAATATGGAACCGTATCTTTTGCCTCTTTGGGTTTTGCTGCAAATTTTGAGACGAAAGTTTTTACATGTTGAATCTCATATTCGCTGCAGGCTTCCTGTATGGGTGGAAGCGTGGTTAATAGGTTCTTAATTATAGAGAGCTTATAATCGAACTCCATTTTGTAAGCTGGATGTTTCAAGGCAAAAAAGAGGGTTTTGTTTTTTACATAGATGAACAGCACGCCGCGCTGTAGAGTCGCAGGCAGTGCTTTTTTTATGAGCCGGAAGCATTTTTGTTGCTTCAAAACGGCATAAACCGGTTGTGAGAGCAGATGAGTAAGAACAGTATCAACCTTTTTCATATTTTTATTATATCATTACTTCTTTTGGGGACAGCGGGGTGCGGATATAAAAAACCACCCTACTTTCCCAAGGAAAAAGAGAGTATTCATAGATGAAAAGCAGTATAAAATATGACGTCCTCATCATAGGGGCGGGTATAGCGGGTCTTTATGCCGCGCTTCATATTCCCAAAGATCGAAATGTGCTGATTATTTGCAAAGATATCCCATGGGAATGCAATACTTTTTATGCACAAGGAGGGGTTGCCGCTGCGGTCAATGAAGAGGATGTCGAATCTCACATAGAAGACACTCTCAAAGCCGGAGCCGGCCTTTGCAACGAGGAGGCTGTGCGGATCATGGTCGAAGAGAGTCTCGAGGTGATTCCTGACTTGATAGATCGAGGTTTCGACTTCGATCGAGATGAAAATGGCGAAATCATGTACACAAAAGAGGCGGCGCACAGCCGCCCTCGAATACTTCATGCGGGAGGAGACGCAACCGGCCGATATCTGCATCAATTCCTGATGAAACTGAATCCGCACCCATTTCTTTATAACGTACGCGTTTTTGATCTAATGCGTTCCGGTGACACCTGCTACGGTCTGCGCGCCCTGGTCAACGATGAGATAAAAGAGCTCTATGCCGACAACATAATTATTGCCAGTGGAGGTGTAGGCAGTCTTTATGCATACCATACCAACTCCAGGACCATCAGCTCCGATATACACGGTATTTGCCTGGAAAGAGGCATGCGTCTCGAAATGATGGAGATGATGCAGTTTCATCCTACCGTGTATGTCGACAATCCCTGGGCGAGAAAGCAGCTTTTGACGGAAGCGCTTAGAGGAGAAGGGGCTCAGATAGTCGATGAAAACGGCAGGCGTTTTCTCTTCGATTATGACGAGCGGGGAGAGCTGGCTCCCAGAGATATCGTCAGTAGAGCGGTTTTTGATTATAAAATGCGCTGTGAGAGCAGGGTCTATCTAAAGATGGATATGTTTGACGAAGATTTTTTTTCGCATCGTTTCCCAAATATAAAAAAGGCGCTTGCAGGCCTCGGTTTCGATCTTCCGCACGACTGGGTACCTATATCGCCAGCTTTCCATTATGCGATAGGGGGTATCGCTTGCAATCTCGATGGGCTGGTCCCAGGACTGGAAAATCTTTATGTGGTAGGTGAAGCCGCCTGTACCGGTGTCCATGGAGCCAACAGACTCGCAAGCAACTCTTTGCTCGAAGGACTGGTTTTTGGAAGGCGTGCCGCTATCTCGATGAATGCCAAAGCCTTTAAATGGGGAAGGAAGCCGCCATTTGCCGAGTTCGAGGGAGCATTGGTAGAAAAGGACGATACCATTTTGAAGCAGCGTCTGCGTCGTACCATGTGGCAGGAGGTCGGAATAGTAAGAACACGTTCCGGGCTTAAAAGGGCTCTCGATTTTGTCGACGACGTTCAGCATCTGACGATCGGAAGACTTCTTTCTTTGAGACTCAAAACGGCTCGTAATATAATTGAAAGTGCACTTAAAAGAGAGAAGTCGGTTGGTGCTCACTATCTATTGAACGAATAACGACACCGGAAATGAGATATAACAATCCATCCCGATAGAAGATGAAACGCTTTAGATTGGTTTATCGGTGGAATGGGCTTTGGGAAAAGCGTGATTTGATCCTGTAACATTCATTGTCGATATTGACGATATTCAATAGACCGGTTAAACCGGCTTGGAACTGATCTTACGCGGTATACCATACCGCGATCAAAGCTCTATAGAGAAGACGCTGTATCTTTTTGTGCTCCATTTTTCCGGTGTGCATAGGAGGCGACGGGTGTAGCGCGTAACATCAGTTATCAATAATTGAAAGGAAGAAAATGCAAGAAGCCACCATGCATCTGACTACCACATGGGTCGGTATAATCGATTTGCTGATCTTTGTCGTTGCCTACTACTTCATTGCAACGGAAGAAAAATATGAAATAAACAAGGCGAAACCGGCCCTTTTTGCCGGAACTGTCATGTTTATGCTCATCGGAGTATATTTCGCGGCCAACGGCTTGGACCCTGATCCTCTGCACGACGAGATGGAGAAACTCATTTTAGAGATCGCCGAAATCTTCTTTTTCCTCTTTGTCGCTATGACTTTCATCGAGACTCTGATCGAAAGGAAGGTTTTCGATGTATTGAAGTTCAAGCTGGTCTCCAAGGGTTATACGTATAAAAAGCTCTTTTGGCTGACCGGTCTACTTGCATTTTTCATCTCTCCGGTAGCCGATAATCTGACAACTGCGCTGATACTCTCGACCGTACTGTTTACCATAGACAAGGAAAACAGAGAGTTTCTCGTCGCCGGAGCCGTCAATATAGTTGTGGCGGCCAATGCAGGCGGTGCATGGAGCCCATTTGGCGATATAACCACGCTGATGGCATGGACCGCAGGCAAGGGAGAGTTCGTAGATTTTTTGTATCTTTTTCCCCCCTCCATTGCCGGCTGGGTTCTGACGGGCTGGCTTCTTAGCCGGTATGTACCTGAAGGTGAGCCGCACTTCGATGCTGCCATAGACAAGATTCCCCAGATGAAAGATGGAGGCAAAACGGTCATATGGCTCGGAGCCTTCACGATAGCGATAGCTGTAGTTGGCCATCAGTTTTTCCATTTCCCGGCGATGTGGGGTATGATGTTCGGTCTCTCTTTGTTGAAACTTCACTCTTTCAGGTTGAAACACACCACGCAAAACGGCTACGATATATTTGTCAACATGAAGAAGATAGAAAATGACACTCTACTGTTTTTTTTCGGTATTCTTTCGGCGGTAGGAGCTCTTCACTATCTTGGATACCTTGAGTATGTGCATGACCTTTACGGACTTGTCGGCCCCACTGTGGCCAACATAGGCGTCGGATTCATATCGGCTATCGTAGACAACGTTCCGGTAATGAGCGCCATATTGAAAGCGAGTCCCCAGATGGGTATAGATCAATGGCTGCTCGTCACTCTTACCGCGGGTATAGGAGGAAGTCTTATAAGTTTCGGTTCCGCCGCAGGTGTAGGGGTAATGGGGCGTTTGAGGGGAATATATACTTTTGGTGCACATCTGAAGCTGGCGTGGACCGTGCTTGCAGGTTACGTACTCTCGATGATTCTGTGGTACATACAATTCGAACTCTTCGGGCTTTATTGATTTTTTCTACTCCACCGCTCTTTCGACGGGAATATTCCCTGTCCCGTCGTTTTTTTCAACTATCTTTGGATAAAATAGCAAAACCAATTGTCCCAAGGAAAAGAATTTGAAAGATGTCAGCATCATAATACTCGATTTCGGTTCGCAGTACACTCAGCTTATAGCCAGAAGGCTGCGGGAAGAGAAGGTCTATTGCGAGATTGTCCCGTATTTTACGAAAATAGATGAGATAGAAGAGAAAAATCCAAAAGGTATCATCTTTAGCGGAGGCCCCGCTTCCGTATATGACAAAGATGCTTTCGAAGTAGACAAAAAGATATATGATCTCGGTATTCCTATACTTGGAATTTGTTACGGTATGCAGCGCATAGCGGTGGATTTTGGCGGTTCAGTCATTCGTTCCACCCATCATGAGTATGGAAAGGCCAGACTCCATTTTCATGAAGAGCACGGCCATACTTCTGCTCTGTTCGAAGGGTGCCACGACGGTACGACCGTATGGATGAGCCACTCTGACCGTGTCGAAAAGCTGCCCGAAGGTTTCAAGCCCATCGCTTACAGCGATAACTCTCCGTATGCCGCCATTGCCGACGAGTCGCGCGAAATATACGCCCTTCAGTTTCATCCCGAGGTGCACCACTCCGAAGAGGGCCACATTATGCTCAGAAACTTTGCACGCAATATATGCGGAGTCGAAGAGAAATGGAGCATGGGACATTTTTTAAAAGAGCAGATCGACAATATCCGTAAACAGGTGGGAGACGGCAAGGTATTGTGTGCACTCAGCGGCGGTGTCGACTCTTCCGTCGTAGCGGCGCTGCTATACGAAGCGATAGGCGACCAGCTGATACCTGTCTTCGTCGATAACGGTCTTTTGAGAAAAGGTGAAAGAGAGCAGGTGGAGAGCGTCTTCAGGGTACATCTGAAAGTTCCGCTCATTACAGTGGATGCGAGCGAACATTTTTTGGTAAAACTGGCCGGTATAACCGATCCTGAAAAGAAAAGAAAGATAATAGGCCATACCTTTATCGAAGTTTTCGAAGAGGAGGCAAAGAAACACGAAGGAATAAGATTTCTTGCGCAAGGTACCCTCTATCCGGATGTTATCGAATCGGTTTCGGTGAAAGGGCCGAGCGAGACGATAAAGTCACACCACAACGTAGGCGGTCTTCCGGAGTGGATGGATTTTGAGCTCATAGAACCTCTGCGTGAGCTGTTTAAAGACGAAGTGCGGAAACTCGGGCTCGAACTCGGCCTTCCTGAATCTCTGGTATATCGGCATCCGTTCCCGGGACCGGGGTTGGCCATACGCATAATGGGAGAGGTGAACATCTACGATCTCGATATGCTTCGCGAAGCCGATGCCATTTTACTCGAAGAGCTCAAAGCCAGCGGCTACTACAACAAGACATGGCAGGCTTTCGCCGTACTTCTGAACGTAAAGAGCGTCGGAGTGATGGGAGACAACCGTACATACGACAACACCGTATGTGTTCGTGTCGTGGAAGCGGTCGATGGTATGACGGCTACGTTCGCCCATCTGCCGCACGATCTTTTGGAACGCATAAGCCGCCGCATCATAAACGAGGTGGATGGTATTAACAGAGTAGTTTACGATATAAGTTCCAAACCGCCGGCGACGATAGAGTGGGAATGAAAAACTCTTTGGTGTACCTTCTTTCACCCACGCCTGCAAAAGGGGTATGCCATTTGCCGATGATAGAGTTCAGGCACATTCCGCAGAAAATAGATTTTTCGTCCTATGATGGCCTGATTTTTACATCCAAGCAAGGTGTTGTTGCACTCGACGAGATGAGTGGGGGAGAGTGGAAAGAGAGGCCTGCCGCGGCTATAGGAAAAATGACGGCGCAAGAGATCGAAAAGAGGGGTGGGAAAGTACTGTATGTTGCATCGAGAGCGTATGGAGACGTTTTGGCGCGTGAACTTTCGGATAGATTCAAATCTTTCCGTTGGCTCTATCCGCGCCCGAGAGTTGTAGCATCGAAAATAGCTTCCGATCTTCGTTCGGCCGGAATAGAGGTTGAAGAGAGAGTTGTCTATGAAACGGTATGCAGGAAGCATGAGAGCGATTCAAAACCAAAAGAGGGCGCGGTTTTGATTTTTACATCACCTTCCATAGTGAAATGTTTTTTAGAGCAGTTCGGCTGGGAAGATAGTTATATTGCGGTGGCGATCGGCAAAAAGACTTCTGAAGCTTTTCCGGAAGGGAAGAGGTGTGTGGTATCGCCTTTTCAGTCGATAGAAGAGACCGTCTCTTTCGCAAAGAGTTTATCAACTGCTTAAGCCAAGTTGGAGTATAATTTAATATGGCTGAGCGGTGCGCTATCCGCATTATGGGGGTCCAACACTTTGATATTGCGGGACAGCGTAGATGCGCCGTGTGTCGGTATCTTCGTCCGAGCCGGAGCTCCCGGCGAGAGGTTGCCGCCTAACGTGCATCTCCCTCCTGCATCGTTGGTCTGCTTTGGACCGCACTTGAGCGTGAACGCCCGCTCGGTCATTGTGAAAAAATTAAAATCTAAAAGTCCCAAACACTTCGGTCTGTTCAAAGGTTTTTAGCTTTTAATTTTAGTATCAATTTTTTAACGAGGGCAACTTTATGAAAGTCATGGTAGTTGGAAGCGGAGGGCGAGAATATGCCATTGGTCGTGCATTGCACAGGGATAACGGAGTCGAAAAAATCTACTTCGCACCAGGAAACGGAGCAACGCCACAGCTTGGCGAAAATGTGGATATAAGCGATTATAATGAGTTGGCCGATTATGTGGAAAAAGAGGGGATAGATCTGACTATCGTAGGTCCAGAGGCTCCTCTTGTGGGGGGCATAGTAGACGTTTTCAAGGAGCGGGGATTGAAGATATTCGGCCCCGACAAAAAGGCTGCACGGCTCGAAGGAAGCAAGATTTTTATGAAAAACTTTCTTGCGCGTCACAATATCCCGACTGCCAGATATATTGAAACGAGCAGCGAGAAAGAGGCATCCGATTTTATAGATACGCTTCGAGCTCCTATCGTAGTCAAAGCTGATGGGCTTTGTGCCGGCAAAGGGGTTATAATCGCCTCTACTCATGATGATGCAAAAAGAGCCGTATCTGAAATGTTAAGCGGAAAAGCTTTTGGAGAAGCCGGTACTAAAATCGTAGTGGAAGAGTTTTTGGACGGGTATGAGCTTTCTGTTTTCGCAATCTGTGACGGCAGAGACTACGTAATACTTCCCGCAGCACAGGATCATAAGCGTCTTCTTGATAACGATGAAGGCCCCAATACCGGAGGAATGGGAGCCTACGCTCCGACTCCCCTTGCAGACGAAGCTCTGTACAAAAAGATAGAAGAGCGTATAATCCGTCCGACCGTGGAAGGAATGGCTGGCGAAGGCATGCCTTTTGAGGGGGTACTTTTTGCCGGATTGATGATCGTAAACGGTGAACCGTATACTCTCGAATTCAACGTCCGGTTCGGCGATCCGGAGTGCGAAGTGCTTATGCCGCTTTTAAAGACCCCTGCCGGTGAGCTGTTCGACAAGGCGGCATCCGGAAAGCTTAGCGAGCTCGAAGTGGAGTTTGTGGACAGATATGCCGTCGGTGTTGTAATGGCGAGCAAAAACTACCCTTACAAAAAGAGTGAACCTGCTGAAATCATCGTCGATAAAATCGTTCATACAGAGCTTGCAGACAAAGCCCATATCGATTATGCGGGGGTCACTCTTATCGATGGCAAGCTGATGGCTACAGGTGGAAGAGTTCTGGTGTGCGTAGGGCTTGGAGATTCGATCAAAGAGGCCAGAGACAATGCCTATATGCTGTGTGGACAGGTTCATTTCGCTGGCAAGCGCTGCCGCAGCGATATCGCCTATCAGGCTCTGCAGGACTCGTAGTGGCAGGAAGTTCCAGGTACCCTTGTGAGCCGGTTGTGGCTTCTATAGGCCGACGTGCAGTGGCATATGCAATCGATGATATACTGATCAGCGCCATCTTCGTCTTTTTGCTTTGGGAGCATATATCTTTAGCCTCAAACGCCGAACAGATCGCTGCTGTAATCAACGGTGCCTGGCTGTGGATAGCGATAACCCAGATAATATATCATACATGGTTTGTATGGCAGTTTGGCGCATCACTTGGCAAGATGGCGATGGGCATGCGCATAGTAGACGAGACGACATTCGAATCGCCCAATTTTGGAAAATCTTTGAATCGTGCCCTGTTTCGGATTTTCAGCGGAATGGTTTTTTATCTCGGATTTGCCTGGAGCCTTCTGGATCCCATGCGTAGAACGTGGCATGACAAAACCGCATCCACACTGGTAGTAAATGCCTAAACTTCTTTTGTTGCTATTTGTCGCGGTCTTTCTTTTTGGAGGGACCGAAGAGAAAAATATCCAGATTATCGCAGCTTCGGTTGATAGAGATGGTTCGCTCATCGTTGCATCCGGAGATGTGGTCGTCTACTACGAAAACAGAATTTTGCTGGCTGAAAGAGCACGTTACGATACCCGGACTTCCATTATTGAGCTTTTTGGCAAGGTTGAGATGATGGAAGGATTTGAGCTTGCCTCTTTGAGCAATTATGTAAAACTCGATCTGAAAAAAGAGATAAGCTCGTTTTCGCGAGTTTTTATGGCCGATCTGCAATCAGGGTTGTGGATACGGGGAAAAGATGCCCAAAGAAGATCCGATAGAGTCACTCTTGCAAAGGCTTTCGTTACGAGTTGCGATGTCGCTTGCCCCGATTGGCATATGGAGTTTAGTTCGCTCGATTATAACACGACCGCAAAGTGGATAAATGTCTGGAATCCGGTTCTTTATATGAAAGATACGCCGGTGCTCTATTTTCCGTATCTCGGTTTTTCGACGGACAAAGAGCGTCGAAGCGGTTTTTTGAGACCATACTTCGGCGTCTCTTCCAGAGACGGTTTCTTTTACACACAGCCTATATATTTCGCTCCGGATCCGCAGTGGGATCTTGAGATAGACCCTCAAATAAGAGCATTGAGAGGAAAAGGTGTTTATGCGATATTGAGATTCGTAGACTCTCCGCACTCCAGCGGTAGGATAACTACCGGATATTTTTTGGATAAAGAGAGTTTTGTCGAGGAGTACAACCTTAGAAACAGATCTCATTATGGAGTGCAGGCAAATTATGCATCTTCGAGGCTTTTCGCTTCGCCAGGCAGCGACGATCACGATGGTCTTTACGTGGATGTTACATATTTGAAAGATCCAGACTATAAAAATCTTCAGGCCTATAGTACTTCCGGACTTGTCAACAGCTCCCAGGTGCAGTCGAGGATAAACTACTATTTCAATACGCCGGACTACTTTGCCGGAGTATATGCAAAATATTTTATAGATACATCACTTGCATCGAATAAAAATACCGTTCAAAGTATTCCTGTAATCCAACTGCACAGCTATCAGAATTCGTTGGCAGGATGGGATGCTTTGCACTATTCGGCCGATTATCGCATAAGCAGTTTTTTCACTGCTGCAGGAAAACATATGCAACTTCAGGAGATCAACGCCCCTTTGATCTTTTATACAAGTTTTTTAAAAGGGTATCTGAATCTTTCCATTTCCGAAAATCTGTACTACTCCTATATCGGTTATCAGAATCTTGAAGCGAACGCTCCCGGAAACTACTATACGTTTTTTAGAAACTACCATAAAATCGATATCTATACAGATCTTGCCAAAAGAGTTGGAGAAAACTTCCATACCCTTCAGATGAGGTTGACCTACAACCGCCCGAGTTTCAGCAATGAAAAGGGATATATCGATCCGAGCATATCGGTTCTGCGGTCTCCAAATGAAAACATGGTGTTGAGCGCGATAAACTATCTATATGATCAGAGTGGAAAGGATTTTCTCTATTACCGAATTTCCCAGCCTGTGCTTTACGAAAAGAGTGACCATAAATATGGGGATATAGAAAACGAGTTGAAAATAAAATTTCTAAATAATTATGAATTGTATAGCGATCTCTTTTATTCCTACTATCTCAGAACGCTCTCCGGAGCCACTTCCCACATCAAATATACCGAACCCGGCTATGATATAATGTTGACTCATTTCTTCAAAATTGTAAAAAATGAAAGAAGGTCGGACTTTTTTACCTTCTCCGGAGTTTACAGAAGTGAATCGGGAAACAACTGGTCTGTAAAAGTCTCTTATGACAATCTGGATCAGGCTATAAGAAGATGGGAAGCGGGTCTACATCTTTTCAGGCACTGCTGGGATCTGAATCTTGGAATCAAAGATGAAAAGAGACCCATACTTACATCGGCAGGTGCACAGTCAATAAACAATCTGGTTCTGTATTTTCAGATAAACCTGATTCCGCTGGGTGGATTTGAACAGAGATTCGAACAGGAGTTTTAACGGCAGATGTTGTGGCGCATATTTTCATGCCTCGTACCTGAATGTTTGATAAATTGGAGGCGTGGATACGCCTGGGGTCGTATAGCTCACTCTTCTATCGGACGGAAACATATATTTTGTCCGGTTTTTGATCTGTTTGAATATGTGGATCATATCAAACCGCGTACGAGATTGCGCACGATATAACATCGGTCAAGAAGGATGATAAGATGAAAACGGAAGCAAAAGTCGGACTGTTTGTCACTATAGGTCTGATTTTGCTCTTTCTGCTGAGTACACAGGTCAACAAATTTCAGGGATTCGGTAAAAAGGGGTATGAAGTTCAGGCAATAATAAACGATGCCAGCGGTCTTGAGCCTCATGCAAAAGTGAAAATGAAGGGTGTCGAGATCGGATATGTAAAAGACATCTCTTTATCGGGAACGAAAGTTCTGGTCACCCTTTTTATCTATAAAAATGCCAGAATTCCCAGTGACTCGCAGGTGCTTTTGACCCAAGAGAGTCTTTTGGGGACCAAATATATAAATATAATTCCCGGCAATGCAGAAAAGTATCTTGGGGAAAAGGGGAGACTGACCAGGCAAAAGCCTATGGCCTCTATGGATGAAATGGCTTCCAGTATGGCTGAAGCCGCAGATGAACTGCGTCTGTTTATACATGAAATGAGGCAGACTCTCGATATTGGGAGCCGTGAGCATCTGAAAAAGACGTTCAGCAATCTCGACAGGCTTACGAACGATTTAAAAGTGATGGTGCAAAACAATAGAGCCGGCGTGGAGAGTATGGTAAAAAATATCAACGAAGCGGCAGAAAAATTTGCCCGGATGTCTTCGAAATTTTCTACAAGTGCCGATACGATCAATTCCGATCTGCCTGAAATAATGGCCAAGCTTGAAAAAACCGTCGATTTGTTCAAAGGCGCTGGAGGGACACTCAACAACAGACTGCCTGCCATCGCCAGTAAATTTGAATCTCTCGAAGACAAGTTGAATAGTCTGTTAAAAGAGAATAAAAAGCCGCTGCACAGTGCACTGGTATCGTTTGACAATTTTTTCAAGAAGGGGACCGGAACAATTGAGAAACTGGAAGATTACGTAGATTCAGTCACCCAAAGCAGGCTCGATCTTGGATTGAAAGGCTTTTATCTTGCAAACGATGGAAAGATGAAAGGCGGAATGCATCTGGATTATATGCCTACATATACTCGTCACTATATGCTCGATATATTGTCCGCTCCAGATTATTCGCAAAAAATAGGAGGTGTTTATGCTGCGGAACTGGACCATAGAAAAGGAAAGTTTTTCGCTTCGGCACAGATTGGCAAACGTTACGAAAATCTTATGTTCAGAGGAGGGCTGATAGAGAGTACGGCGGGACTCGGAGCGGACTATTTTGCATATTACGACAAGCTGAAATTTTCATTTGATGCCTTCGATTTCAGTGCGGCGAACGATCTTCGCGGAAACAATCCAAGACTCCGCACAACGGTGCGTTACAGATTTTTAAAACATCTCGATGCGTATCTTGGAGCCGACAATTTGCTCAATTCGGATGCGTTTAACATATTTTTCGGGATGGGAGTGCATTTTGAAGATGACCGTATAAAATATCTGCTTGGCAGCGGTGCCAGCGCCGGGGCGTCCGCTTCCAAATGAGCCTCATGTTTGAAAGGATCGCGGAAGCGCTTGAAGTACTCGGTTTGCCGAGTCATGTAAGCATGAAAGATATCACTGACCGATATAGATACCTGGCGTCGAGAAAGCATCCGGATGTGGGAGGAAAAAACGAGGAGATGGCTCGTATAAACGAAGCGTACAGATTGCTGAAACATTATATAGAAAATTACCGTTTCTCTTTCAGTGAAGAGGAGATTGCAAAACAGTTTCCGCAAGACATTCATTCGAAACGGTTTAGATTTTAACAAAGGAACTCAAGAGATGGGATGCAGATTTGAATTTGAAATGAACAACAAAAAGACACTGTTCGAGACCGGAGAAGTGGCGAGACAGGCTAACGGCTCCGTTATCCTCAAAAGTGGAAAAACAGTTCTTCTTGCCACGGCTGTCATGGATGACAAGCCCATAGATGAGCATTTTTTGCCGTTGACAGTGCAGTACATAGAAAAGAGTTACGCTGCCGGCAAAATACCGGGAGGTTTCGTCAAACGGGAGACGAAGCCCGGTGACTTTGAAACTCTTACTTCAAGGCTGATAGACCGTTCGCTTCGTCCTCTGTTTCCAAAAGGTTTTTGCAACCCGATACAGATTACCGTGATGCTGTTAAGCGTAGATGAAAAGGCCGACCTCCAGCTACTGGCTCTCGATGCCGCATCCGCAGCACTCTTTGTTTCAGATATACCAGTAAATCGAAGCGTCGCTGGTGTGAGAATAGGACGCAAAGATGGAGAATTTTTGCTCAATCCTACACTTGATGAGCTTGAAGAGGGGACTCTGGATCTGTTCGTTTCCGGAACGAAAGAGGATTTATTGATGATAGAAATGAGATCGATAGGTACAGTAGAGGTCGAAATAGAGCCGACCGTTGCCATAGATCCAATGATCGATCCAATGCTTGCTGACGAGATTATCCAGATTTCTCATCCGAATGAAATGAAAGAAGAGGAGCTTCTTGAAGCGATAGAAATGGCAAAAAAGGCGATCGAAACCGCAGCTACAGAGTATGAAAAAGTTTTTGTGGAAGCGGCAAAAGAGAAAAAAGCTGTACCGCTTTTTGATGAGAGTGCAGATGATTCCATAGTAACTTATGTGGAAGAGTTTTATATGGACGATATCAACAGGGCTCTTGACGGTATGGCAAAAAGTGAACGTGGGAGTGAGATCAAGGCGATAATTGCGCAGATACTTGATGATGATGTGGCACAAAAAGAGGGATGGACCGAGGAACAGGTTGCTATTGCGGTAGGCAAAGTCAAACGCAAACGTGTTAGATCCATGATTCTTGAAGAGGGAAAAAGGGCTGATGGCCGAGATCTTAAAGAGGTTCGTCCCATTTCAATACAGACAAATATCCTTCCAAGTGTGCACGGTTCGTGTCTTTTTACGCGCGGAGAGACGCAGGCTCTTGTTACCTGTACCATCGGAAGTCGACAGGATGCACAGATGTTTGAAAGGATCACAGGTAAAAGTGCCAGTTACGAAGAGTTTATGGTGCACTATAACTTTCCAGGCTTCAGTGTTGGGGAGGCTTCACGCATAGGACCTCCGGGACGTCGTGAGCTCGGCCATGGAAATCTTGCCAAAAGAGCGCTCGAGCCTGCACTGGACAAAACGAAGCTCGAGTCTATAGTTCGACTGGTTTCCGAAATACTCGAGTCCAACGGTTCTTCTTCCATGGCTACGGTATGCGGCGGCTCACTCGCGCTAAAAGCGGCCGATGTTCCGGTACTGAAACTTGTCGCTGGCGTAGCGATGGGTCTTGTTGTAGAAGATGACAAGTATGCAATACTTACCGATATCATGGGATTGGAAGATCATGATGGAGATATGGACTTCAAGGTAGCCGGAAGTTCGGATGGAATAACGGC
>WFUN01000030.1 GCA_015484905.1 Hydrogenimonas sp.
CTTTTAAGGAATGGGCCGTTGGTTCGAATCCAACACGGGTCACCATGAGATCACTGTTGATCGGATGCTGAAGCGTAGAGGTTTACGCTTTTACGCCATCTTTGGGTGCAGGTTTGCACACCAAATCGGCTTGCGAAGCTAAAAATGTCAAGCGGTTGACATTTTCTTGACGCTTCCTGGGTTCGAATCCAACACGGGTCACCATGCAAATTTACACGGGTCCCAATGACCCCTTCATCTAGTGGCCAAGGATGCCATCTTTTCAAGGTGGTCACAGAGGTTCAAATCCTCTAGGGGTCGCCAGTCTAATGGTCGCTTAGCTCAGTTGGTAGAGCGCCACCCTTACAAGGTGGATGCCAGTGGTTCGAGTCCACTAGCGACCACCACTCTTTTATTATTCGGTGCGGTGGTAGTTCAGTTGGTTAGAATACCGCCCTGTCACGGCGGGGGTCGCGAGTTCGAGTCTCGTCCACCGCGCCATTTGCACAAAATTCACTCCTCCCTTTTAGCCCATAAGCACAATTCAAGCCGACACTTTATAATTCCCTGGGCATCTTCGAGAAATAGCGTTTTACATCATATGTTTCGGTTTTTGGCGATGATTTCATGAAACGCTAACTCTTTGCCCTTGTCGCTGGTAATTGCAGCAGATACAAAAGAGTGTATTGGAATGACCGATCCACTAAGGATTTCACTTCTGTTTGAACTTATTGCGTACACACCGCTCATTTACATTTATAGATCATACAGACCCATATACACATATCTCTTTTTTGGAAAAATGTCACTATTGTGTCATTATTTTTTGTTCTTGAATATTCTTAACACAATTAATCGTGTTAATTTTTCTTTATGTTTTTATTGGTTACAATTACAAAACAACATTTTAAGGAGTGCAAAAATGATAGACAATGACATTGTCAAAATCGCGAATGAAACAAAAAAATTGAACGCTTTGGTTGTAGAGGATGAAAAAGAGGCAAATGAGCTGATGCTTTCGACTTTCGGTAATTTCTTCAATTCGGTAGCTTCCGCTTCCAATGCCGAAGAGGCTCTTGAAATATATAAAGAGAAAAAACCTGATATAGTCTTTATAGATATAATTCTTCCAAAAATGGATGGACTGGAGCTAGCTCGAAAAATACGTGAAATCAAACCTGATCAGATAATAGTCATAATATCTGCAAGCAACGATATGAATAAAATTTCAGAAGCTATAAAGATTGGAGTAGACAGCTTTATCCAAAAACCTATCGATTCCAATAAAATCATCGATCTTTTGAAAAACATCAACAAAACGATCGCAAAACGAAAAAAGATAGAGACAAAAACTTTTTCGATCACTCTTCCTATGGATCTATACGATCGTGTTCATGCAGACGCAAAAGCGGAGAGAATATCAAAAAACGCTATGATAATCCGGGCTCTAAAATCATTTTATGATATCAAGCCCTGAAAATAGGTATCTCTACCCAGAAGAATGCCCCGCGGCTTGTGTTGCGGGCGCTGATTTTTCCATTGAATCTTTTTTCCACAATCATCTTTGACATATAAAGTCCCAATCCGGTACCACGAGCCTGGTATTTGGTGGTGAAATAGGGTTCGAAGATTTTATCTATTATTTTTTCGTTTATCCCTCCGCCATTGTCTCTGACACTTATATTCACATTTTCATTGTATTTGACCTCTATTTTTATTACCGGATGCTCTACCTTCGTCTCTTTCAAAGCGTCAACCGCATTGTAGATCAGATTCAAAAGAACCTGCTTAAGGTCGTTGGAACTCCCTTTAATGGCAGCCTCTTCCTGAGGAAGCACCAATTTCAGATGTATCTTTTCATCTTCAAGCACAACAGAAATAAGTCGAATCGTCTCTTTTACGGTTTTGCACACTTCAAATGCTCCGGGATATTCGTAGTTTTGGCCATTCGATGCAAATTTTCTAAAATCGTCTATGGTATCGGAAAGATATTTGAGTGTATTGTGTATCTTTTTCTCCGCATGGACAATCGCATCGTGTGAAATATTTCCAATCTGCTCTTTCAATACAAGATCTTGCATAATAAGTGCAATTATATTCAGAGGCTGACGCCACTGGTGCGCGATATTGTTGATCATCTCTCCCATTGAAGCGAGCTTGGATTGATGGTATATGAGTTTGTCTTTCTCTCTGTTTCTTTTTACTTCAAGAGCTATTCTGCGCTCCAAAGAGGCATTTAGATCTGCAAGCTCTTTTGTGCGTTTTTTTACTTCGGCTTCCAGATGGTGATTCAGATCGATGATTTCGTGGCTACTGGAAGATACGAGAGTAGAGAGTGTAGAAAGGAGTTCATCTTTCGTATCGAGTCTGGGTTCTATTCCGTTCATTTTCACTCTCGCATCCGGTTTTTCGGCAAGCGAGACACGAATTACCGTAAAATTTAGATATCTATTTAAACCCTCATAATGGCTGAACTCACCGAAAGTCATCATTATAGATATCTTTTGAGTATCTTTGAAAAACCTGATCGCACGTCGCAAAATATCCAAATAGCCGTTTCTATAGGAGATACAGATATAGTACCATACAGTTTCAGCCGGTAGATTTTTGTATACTTCCGGAATGATCTCGTAACGATTTATCATACGTTTGTAGTGTCCGAAACCTATCTGAACCTTCTCTCCCTCTTCGAACTCTCCGCTGAAAAAACCTTTTTCGCCTTCCCATTTCAAAAGGGTTCTGGCAACGTTGCCAAACTCTCTGGAGTGACGAATAAGAGGGTGTGCCATTGTAATATGAAGAAACTTTTCTTCACTCATCTGGCCAAAATATTTGCTGTATACCTCTTTTAACGGTTTTCCGTCGAGTTCTTGAAGATATCTTCCTTCCGCTTTCGTTACCGTAAACTCTTTACCAATTGGTTCCCAATCGAAAAAAGAGTTACATGTGACGATTAACGAATTACCATGCATAAGCACGGCGATGAATCCCTCTTCTTCATATATTTTGTCTCGCGAAAAGAGGATAAATCTTTCGTATGGTTCGTTATCCGAAGAGATACCTCCGAATATCGGAATATCCGATATATATTCGTTACACCGTTTTATCATATGCTCTATATCGAATTTTATTGCATTGGTAAGAAGAAGAATCCCTTTGGTATCGTTTCTCGTGTGCGCCGCAAGAGCGGACGCTATGGAGTCGTAATCGCAGTCGGTAGTTGGGAATGTATACTCAAACAGAGAAATTTCACTCTTTTCAAAATGTGTAATAGATAAAACCGCATGATCGCTGAAAAGTTTACCGTTATATTGCTGAGAGACGCTGCTCATACCTGCAATAACAGCTTTTGGGAGCAGTTTTGCAAGTACGTTTTTGATAGACACTATCTCTTCGAGATCCGTTTTTCCACAACTGATCTGCACCAGCAGAGGCTCTTTGAAAGCCAGATCCTTCTCTTTTACGAAAGAGGCGAACTCTTCTTCATTCCGATAATCAAAACTCCACTGTTGCATCATATGCCTTTCAAATCAAGCATCTGGTCCATCATAACAACCTGCGCTGCAAAACTTCCACTACCGTCATATTCCGTGCTTCAGATATCTGTAATCTGTATCTTTTACAGCAAAGTCCTCTGAAATTTTCCGATAGATTAAAAAACTCTTCATAAATTGAAAATTTAGCCATTTCGATAAACTTTCGCTCTCTTCACTTCAATCTTATGCGCACAGATTTTTCATGAGCCGTAAGTCCTTCGGTTTTTGCAAGCAGTGCGCACGTCTCTCCGATCGCGTTTATTCCCTCTTCGCTCATTGAAATTATGGACGATTTTTTTATAAAATTTTCCACACTCAAGGGTGAATAGAATTTTGAAGTCCCGCCTGTGGGCAACGTATGGTTCGGCCCCGCCATGTAGTCGCCTATGGGCTCCGGAGTAAAGGCACCCAGAAAAATCGCGCCGGCATGCTTTATTTTAGGCAGCAGATCGAATGGGCTGGAGGTAACTACTTCAAGGTGCTCCGGCGCTATGCGATTCATCAGTTCAATTGCTTCGTCCATGGTTTCTGTTACGATAATAGCCCCCCGTTCCTCTATGGATTTTCTGGCGATCAATTCCCTGTCAAGTTTGCCAAGCTCTATATACAGAGTCTCTCTGACACTCTCGGCAAGCTCAGGCGAAGGGGTAACCAGTATGGAGCTTGCCATTTCATCATGTTCTGCCTGTGACAGGAGATCTATTGCTATATATTCTGCGATGGCGGTCTCGTCAGCCAGAATTCCTATCTCGCTTGGGCCGGCTATCATATCTATGTTAACATCGCCATACACCATTTTTTTTGCCGTTGCGACAAATATGTTTCCGGGGCCCGTGATTACGTCGACTTTGGGAATGGTCTTTGTCCCGTAGGCCATTGCCGCGATAGCGCTTGCACCGCCGACTTTGAACATTTTTTTAATGCCACAAAGATGGGCCGCCGCCAAAAGAAGATGATTTATCTCGTTTTCCGGAGCAGGTGTCGCCACTACTATCTCTTCTACTCCGGCGACGATCGCCGGTATCGCATTCATTAAAAGAGAGCTTGGATATGCAGCTTTTCCTCCGGGAATATATAGACCGGCTCTTTGTACCGGTGTCACCTTCTGCCCCAGTATATTACCCTCTTCATCAAAATCGATCCAGCTCTTTGGCATCTGTTTGAGATGATAACTTTTAATCCGGTCATATGCGAGATGTAGCGCCTTTTTGAGCGGGAGTTCGAGCTCTTTGTAAGCTCTTTTCATATCATGCAAATCTACTGCCAGATCGGTATCGACAGAAGGTTCCCATCCATCGAATTTCGAAACATGCCTCATTAGTGCACCGTTTCCGTCTCTTTTTATTTCATCGATAATTTTTTCAACTATCGGTGACACGTGTTCCATATCCATCGTTCCGCGGTTTAGCAACTTCTCGAACTCTTGCGAAAACCTCTCATCGCAACTTTTAATAACGACCATGGCGCCCCTTTTTGGAATCATTAAATGATAAAATTTTATTTAAACTATTATTTAAGTATGCTTTTGTATACTTGCACTCGCAAACCTGAATTTCACTTGCGGACGTGGCGGAACTGGTAGACGCGCTAGATTCAGGTTCTAGTGGGCATTAGCCCGTGGAGGTTCAAGTCCTCTCGTCCGCACCACTTCTTAACTCTTTAAATTAGTATCGAAATATAAAATTTACTCCTACCACAAATGCCATTGTAGCGTATTTTCAGATTTATTACATTTGCCCATTGTCAAACAAACGTAGAAAAACCGATATATTTCAGTATAATTTTATTTGATCGCTCATTTCAATTCATTCATGGAC
>WFUN01000031.1 GCA_015484905.1 Hydrogenimonas sp.
CTCTTTAATATCGGCGATGGCTTTAAACGCTCTATATATGGAGCCGATCAGATTTTTACGGTTTGTACGTAAAGTTTCATTTTCTACATTAACCATTACATTGTCGAAAAATCTGTCCAGTTGCGGCTTTAGACCGAAAAGGGCATCAAGTTGAAGTTCATAATCGGAATACTTTTTTTGCATAACACTGTTGAAAGCCTCAAAAAGCTCTCTCTCTTCATCTTTTTGAAAAAGTGCCGGGTTTACTTCAAGATCTGTTTTTTTATCTATATCGCCGCTTATATTGGCTACGCGTTTGAATGTAGTAAAAATCTCTTTGAAATCTTCGCTTTGCGAAACGGATTTCAAAGCTTCGACCTTTTTTACGATTTCGTTTATATCGCTTTCGCCACTTGCTAAAACAGCTGTAATTACGGAAGGATTTGCATCGAGTGCTTTATAAAGTCTCTCTTCGAAAAATTTCACAAGCTCTTTTGTATCGAAAGGTGAATACTCTTTTTTGAAATACTCTATAACATCTTCGAGATCAAAAGGAATATCAAAATAGGTAACGATACGGATTATTCCTGCCGCAGCTCTTCTTAGTGCAAAAGGATCTCTCGATCCGGTAGGTATTTTACCTGCAGAAAACAGAGACATCAGGTTGTCAAGTTTGTATGCGATAGATAGAAGCGCAGCGAAAAGATTTGCCGGCATCTCGCTATCTTCGGAATTGGGCAGATACTGGTCTCTAATGGCGATTGCTACGAGATCCTCTTCACCAAGGGATTTTGCATAGTAGTAACCCATCACTCCCTGTAGCTCCGGAAACTCATACACCATCTCGCTCAAAAGATCTGCTTTCGCCAGTATTGCGGCACGTTCGACAAGAGCTTTTATCTCACCTATGTTTTTTGAAAACTCATCTTCGAGTCTTTGTGAATATACCTCTGCAAGCACGGTAGCTATGATACTTTCACGCATTGTCTTGTCGTACATGGTGCCCAGGCCGTCCATAAAGATTACGCTTTTGAGGCCTGTCGGATCGAGCCCTTTTTCGAGATCGTTTTTGTAAAAAAACATCGCATCCGAAAGCCTGGGCTTCAAGACCCTTTCATTGCCGGCAATCACAGCAGAAAAATCGTCCGTTTTCGCATTGGAGACGACAATAAAACTGTTATGCAGCAGGCCGTTGTAAAATACAGGAAAATACCGTTGATGCTCCTTCATGCTGGTCATTATGACTTCCGGAGGAAGTTTGAGAAAATCTTTGTCGAAAACGCCCAATAGAGGTGTGGGATATTCTGTAATGGCGACGATTTCATCCATCAGCTCTTCGTCTCTGCCTATTTTTATATTGTGCTTGTTTTCGATTCGCTCAAAGCCCTTCAAAATTCTTTCCCGACGCTTGCCGGCAAAAAGTTCCACACCGCCTTTTTCAAGTGTTTCGAAATACTCTTTCGCAGAGTTCACTTTTACCGGGTTTGAAGATACCTGTCTATGTACCCTGGTAAAGTTCGAACTTTTGACTCCAAAAAGCTCAACTGGCACTGTTTCGTTTCCAAAAAGCGTTAAAAGCCATCTTACGGGCCGGATAAACTCCTCATTCCCTTCGCCCCATCTCATCGTTTTTCCAAAGCTCATAGACTCTATCCATGATACGAGCATCTTTTCAAGTATCGAGACAGTAGGCTCTCCCTCTATAAGTTTTTTGTAGTAAAGAACCTCTTTGTCTCCCTTTTTAGCCCGACCAATCTCACTAAAAGAGGCGCCGCACTTTTTTGCGAAACCTTCTGCAGCTTTTGTCGGCTTTGCGTTTTTGAAAGCTATATCAACCGGTGGTCCGTAAAGCTCCAGCTCGGTATCGGACTGACGAACGGGGAATTCGGGATGCCATATAACAAGTCGCCTTGGAGTATAGGAAAACTGATACTCTGTCAACAGACGATTCGCTTCCAGTATTTTACTCCATGAAAGCTCCATCTGATCCAAAGTTTTTAAAAGTGGAGCGGCTGGAAGCTCTTCCACACCTATTTCGATAAGCAGAGGTCGGGTCATAGCGTCTCCATTGACGGAAAAATTGAATAAAATATTATCGAAAGTTAGATTAAGAATACCTCTAATACCGATGTTTTAAAATTGGTGTTGCCAACTCTGATATAAGCTATAACTCTCTACTCTTCAAGTTCCATTTTCAGTGCCATATACTCCAGTAAATCTTTCAATGTAACGATTCCAACGAGTTTTCCATCTTCCATTACCAGCAGACGAGTTAGTCCCGTTCTTTCCATTTTGGAGAGACAGGTTTTTATGTCCGTATCCGGTTCGATCGAATTTTCAGGCCCGGCTCTTTGAATAAATTCTCTGACCAGACGATTGTCCCATTCGGTGCGAGGAACTGTCTTGATATTTTTGGCGGTAATGATTCCAAGCACTCTTCCGTCATCCATTACAGGAAACATCTTATAGTGATAGCGGTATACGTATTTTTCGATAAATTCTCTCAACGTAATATCGGAAGGAACGATGATCGGATTTGGATTCATGAAGTCGCGTACGGTTTTACCTTTCAAGGAACGTTCTATCAGAATATTCTGATACGACATATTGGCGGCATTGAATAAAAAAGTGCCTATCAATATCCACCACAACCCTCCTATGAAATTGCCTCCAGCCATATCCAGGAATCCGATAAAGACAATGGCAAAAGAAAATGCTATACTGACGCGTGAGGCTATTTTGGTAGCAAGATATATATCACCGGTTTTCCACCATAGAATTGAACGCAGTATGCGGCCTCCATCCGTTGGAAATGCCGGAATCATATTGAAAACCGCCAGAAGCATGTTTATGCCAGACAGATAACCGAGAATCGCAGTAGTTGGGGTCGACCACCCTAATGAATTGGACAATAAATAGAGGCCTGCAAAAAGAAGTGACAACGCTACGCTTGCGATCGGGCCGGCAATAGCCATCCTGAACTCTACTTTCGCACTTCCTGGCTCCTCTTTCATCCTGGCAACTCCACCAAAAATAAAGAGTGTTATTTCACTGATCCGCAACCCGTTGATTCTTGCCACATATGAGTGAGAAAATTCATGAATAATTATAGAGACAAAGAGTCCGATGGCACCGATGATACCCATAAACCAATACGTTCTTTCCGGCAGCTCCGGATAATAGTAGGGGAAAAGTCCCTTTGCAAGAGACCATACAACCAGAAAAAGTATTATCAACCAGCTTGCATCGACAGAAACAGTAAAACCAAAGAGTTTGAACAGATCTATTTTCTTTTTGAACATTTTTTTCCTCGCTATATCTGAGTGTGGTGCATAGATAAGTTGCCGGATATTGGCTCGGCAACTCTACCTGTCATCGAAAAAGGTTGTTTCAAGTTATTGTATGCTTTAACTACTGAATCGTTGATTAACTCACAGTATCTGTTTTGTAAAACCAATCCTCGCCGTCAACAGACTTTTTATTTCTAAATGCAAGTCAAGTATGGTTTCTTGCTCTCAAACCGTTTGCAACAGCCAACAGCTCGCTTGCTTCATGCGCCAAAACGGCAATTGCTATATTGATATAGCCACCTACTCCGGCTGGAATAAGAACAGTTAGTACTATTATGGAAAACAGGATATTCTGTTTACTCACCTGTAACGCTTTACGACCGATTTCAACCGCTTCCACAATTTTGTACAGATCGTCAGCCATCAAAGCAATATCTGCAGCTTCTATAGCCGCGTCACTTCCAGCCGCACCCATCGCTATTCCACATGTTGCGGTCGCCAAAGCAGGAGCATCGTTGACTCCATCTCCAACCATAAGAGTAGGACCCTCTTTCATCAGATCCAAAACCGCCGCCACCTTTTCTTCAGGTTTCAACTCTGCACGAACATCATCAATACCTATCTGTCTGGCGATACGCAGTGCGGTCTGAAGATTATCGCCGGTAAGCATTATTGTACGGATTCCCATCTCATTAAGCCTCTTTATGACCATGGCCGCATTTTCCCTGACACTGTCCTGGATTCCTATTATACCGGCTATGTTTACGGAATTTGCAATCAATACAACCGTTTTACCTTCCAAGCGCAGCTTTTTTATTGTCATATCACAGGAGGATAGATCGTATCCTGAACTCTGAAAGTATTCCGGACTTCCAAGATACCAAAGATCATTATCGATGATCCCTTTGACACCCGATCCAAATATCGCTTTTGTATCGTTGGCCACTGGAATATCGATATTCTCCGCTTTTGCATATTCCAAGATAGCCTTTGCCAGAGGATGACTGGAGTATCGTTCCAAAGCGGCCGCATAAGCAATCATCTCCTTTTTGCTGCCGATAAGTGCAACGGTGTCCGTGACGTTCGGTTTACCATACGTAAGAGTCCCTGTCTTATCGAACGCTATCATTTTTACAGTACCCAGATGTTCAAGATGTGCGCCGCCTTTTATCAGAATGCCCCGTCTTGCCGCACCACTTATACCGGATGCCATAGTGATCGGCAAAGAGATAACTAACGCACACGGTGCTGCAGTAACCAAAAGAATTACCGCCTTTTCTATCCAATATGTAGTATTGGCATCGATAAAAAAAGGTAAAGATATCATTATGCCGCCAATCGATAAAACGGCCGGACTGTATATGCGTCCGAAACGTTCTATCCATGCCTGTGCACGACCCTTTTGCTCCTGAGCGTTCTGTACAAGATCTATTATGCGTGAGAGCGTGTTATTTTCAAATGTGCTGATAGCTTTTACAGTTATTGTCCCTTGCCCGTTTATAGTTGCGGGAAAAACTCTGTCACCGGTCTTTTTGTCTACAGGAATCGATTCGCCGGTCACCAATGACTCATCTATAGTCGTTTCTCCTTCAAGGATAACGCCGTCTGTGGGAACAGCTTCTCCCGGCAATACGATGAAAATGTCGCCTTTTTTCAACTCCGTAGCCAAAATGATCTGCTCTTTGTTATGCCGGATCACTCTCGCTTTTTTGGGGGCGAGATCAAGAAGAGATTTTATGGCATTTCGAGTTTTATCGTATGTGTATTCTTCTATACCTTCCGCTATACCGAAAAGCACGACAAGCGCCGCAGCTTCGTCATACATTTGCAAATAAAGGGCTCCTGCAGTGGCACCCATCATCAATATCGGTATGCCTATCTCACGCTCAAACAGAACTTTTTTTATCCCTTCGATTGCCCAGATATATCCTCCAAGCAAAATAGCCATAAGATATCCAAAAACGATGGCTTCGTTTTCCATGTTTTTTGTATGTTCAAATAAAAAAGTACCGAAAGCTATGAGGCCGGCAACGAGAGGATTGCGCAAAGATGGAAAGTAGAGCCAGGGCGCAAAACCTTTTTTTTCTGTCATCATAATTCACCACTTTTTGAAATATTATATCAAACATGCGGATCTCAAATATTTTATTGAAACTTGTGTTTAACTATCTTTTACCTGCATTTGGCTATAATCGCGATTATTTTCATCCGTCGAGGTCTTTAATGAGCGAAAAAAAGGGGTACAACCCTCACGAATTTGAAGAGAAGTTCTACAAAACATGGGAAGAGCGCGGCTATTTCGAGATAGACGGCAACAAACAGATACAAAAAGAGGGCAGAAACTTCTGCATAATGATGCCGCCGCCCAACGTTACGGGCAGCCTGCACATAGGCCACGCGCTTACGTTCACGCTTCAGGACATCATGGTCCGCTACAAGCGGATGGACGGCTTCAGGACACTCTGGCAGCCCGGCACCGACCATGCGGGCATAGCCACACAAAACGTGGTAGAAAAGCAGCTGCTCGCCGAGGGCAAAACTAAAGAGGAGCTGGGGCGCGAAGAGTTTTTGAAACGCGTCTGGAGCTGGAAAGAGCAGAGCGGCGGTATGATCGTGCACCAGATGCGAAAGCTGGGCGTCTCTCCGGCGTGGAGCCGTGAACGCTTCACGATGGACGAGGGGCTAAAAAGCGCCGTTAAAAAGGCGTTCGTCAAGCTCTACGAAGAGGGGCTGATAGTCCGAGGCAACTACATGGTGAACTGGTGCACCCACGACGGCGCGCTCAGCGACATAGAGGTCGAGTACGAAGAGCACGACGGAAAGCTCTACCACATACGCTACCCCCTAGCCGACGAGGAGGGCTGCGTAGTGGTGGCCACCACGAGACCCGAAACCTACTTCGGCGACACCGCCGTCATGGTCCACCCCGACGACGAGAGGTACAAACACCTCGTAGGCAAAAGGGTGATCCTGCCGCTCATAAACAGGGAGATTCCGGTAATCGCCGACGAGCATGTAGACATGGAGTTCGGTACCGGAGTGGTAAAAGTGACCCCCGCGCACGACCCCAACGACTACGAAGTGGGCAAGCGCCATAACCTCGACTTCATCACGGTATTCGACGAAAAGGGTATTTTGAACAAGTTCGCCGGAGAGTTCGAAGGGCACGAAAGGCTCGATGCGAGAGAGAAGATAGTGGAGCGCCTGAAGCAGGAGGGCTACCTCGAAAAAATA
Source organism: Hydrogenimonas sp. (assembly GCA_015484905.1). GTDB lineage: Bacteria > Campylobacterota > Campylobacteria > Campylobacterales > Hydrogenimonadaceae > Hydrogenimonas. The sequence continues at coordinate 6,504 of WFUN01000031.1, forward strand.
GAAGAGCACCGCCACCAGGTGGGCCACTGCTACAGGTGCCACAACGTAGTGGAGCCCTACATCTCGAAGCAGTGGTTCGTCAAAAAAGAGATCGCAAAAAAGGCCATAGAGCGTGTAAACGCCGGAGAGGCGAAGTTTTTCCCGCCCCACTGGATAAACAGCTACAACGCATGGATGAGCGAGCTTAGAGACTGGTGCATAAGCAGGCAGCTCTGGTGGGGGCACAGGATACCGGTCTTCTACTGCGACGAGTGCGGCCACGAGTGGGCCACCGAAGAGGATAGCCCGCAAAAGTGTCCCAAATGCGGAAGCGGCCGCATAAAGCAGGACCCCGACGTTCTCGATACGTGGTTCAGTTCGGCGCTTTGGCCCTTCAGCACACTCGGATGGGGCAACGGCCACACCTTAGAGGGCATAAAGTGGAACCCCGACGACCTGAAAAACTTCTACCCCAACGACCTGCTTATAACGGGCTTCGATATTCTCTTCTTCTGGGTCGCCAGGATGATCATGATGGGCGAGCACTTCATGGGGGAGCTACCGTTTAAAGATATATACCTCCACGCACTCGTGCGCGACGAGCACGGCAACAAGATGTCCAAATCGCGCGGCAACGTCATAGACCCGCTCGACACCATAAACCAGTAC
>WFUN01000032.1 GCA_015484905.1 Hydrogenimonas sp.
GAAAAAGGAGATGGTTGCAAATATTGTTGAGAAAAAAAAGTATCATCTTTTTCGCACTTCTTCTTTTTGTGTCGGTAGGCGGAAGCATATGGTACTTTTCCAAAAAGATAGAAGAAAACAGATATAAACGTATCAGCGACACTATACGTACATATTTCAGAAACGAGTTGAGCCTGCAAAAATCACAGGCTCTCTCCCTTGCCATAGCTCTTGCGGAAAACAAAGCCTTGAAAGAGGCACTCTGGGACGATGATGAAGACAGAGGGTTTGAAATTCTGTCCAAATCGCTGCAACGGCTGCGCGAATATACATTCATGAAAAATGTACGTGCACAGATATTGACCGTCGATCTGACAATTTTTGCAAGAAGCTGGGACAACACTTACGCCGGTATGCCACTCGATATATTTCGCGAAGACCTTAGAGCCATAAAGACACAAAAAAAGCCGAAAGTTGCCATTGAGTCTGGGCGACTGCTTTCGATCAAAGCCACAACACCCATCATGCAAAGATCAAAAGCTATCGGATACCTCGAAATTCTACAATTTTTTGACAAAATTACCGATAAACTTCGATACAGCCATATAGAGCTGCTGGTGTTGATGAACGACTCTTTGCTTGATACCGCTACATTGATGAGAGAAAATCCTACCGTTCAGCATTATGTAATAAGCAATAAAAACCACAACGCAAACCTGTTGAAAACTCTTAAAAAAATCGACCTCGGAAAATTAAGACGTCAAAACTATCTTGATAATGGTGACTACTTCTTTATAGCCGAAGATATGCGTAACGGCAGAGGAGAAGATATCGGGCTTTTTCTCCTGATACTGAGCCGGGATGATCTTGAAAACCTTATGAACGGAGAAAAGCCTCTTTCATTTTTTCTAAACTTTACAAAAAAAGATCTATACCAGATAATCAACAGATGGGAAGATCCGACAGACGGATATCGCAGTATTTACGACAAAAACCTTTTCAAGCTGCTCAATACATTCGAAGGCGAGGATAGAATGCTCGTAGAGCAGGAAATATATGAAGTTTTGCAAGAGTACGATAAAAAAGAGCTTATAGATATCATTATCTATCAAAACAGACAGAGAAAAATCAAGGGGAAGATAGAATGAGAATATTGTTGCTCGAAGATGAATATACGCTTCGCCTCAGTATCGTGGAGTTTCTCGAAGATCTCGGATTTAGTGTAGATGACTACGAGTCGGGTGACGATGCGCTCGACGCACTTTTTCAAAAATCGTACGATCTGGTACTTCTTGACGTGAAAGTACCCGGTATGAACGGTTTTGAGCTACTGCAGACCGCAAGAGAGTACGGGAAGGAGCTGCCCGCTATTTTCATCACATCATTGACAGATGTAGAGGCTTTGACGAAAGGGTACAAAAGCGGCTGCTGCGACTACATCAAAAAACCCTTCGAACTTGTAGAGCTACAATTTCGTGTAGAGCAGGCACTTAGGTCAGAGTGTCTTAAGACATCCAAAAAGATGATTCAATTGCCAAATAACTATACGTACGATACACAAAATTTCGTTCTGCGACACAACAAAGAGGTTATATCTCTTACAAAGAAGGAGAAAAGGATTCTGGAGCTGCTTATCCAAAACAGAGGTAACGTCGTCACTATAGAACAGTTTCAGGAGTCTGTATGGGACCATGCGGTCGATCCGGCCAACATACGTGTCCAGATAAACAAACTACACAAAAAACTCTCCGCAAAGCTTATCACGAACGTGAGAGGACTGGGATATCGAATTGATCTTTGACAGAAAGAGATTTGCACTCAAATATGCGATACTTTATGCGATGCTGATTGCCATAATAATGCTGGTGCCGCTTTTTATCTACACCAAGCTCATGCTTGTAATAAACGAAGGAAAGACTCAAAATGCACTATTGAAAGAGGCCCGCAATATCATTTTGGAAATGGAAAACTACAATCCGACGAACGATGAAGCTTTCCGTTTTCCGAGATATTCAAGCTATCAGGCAGGATTGTACGATTTTAACATGAAGCCGATATTCACGCTCATAAAATATACCCCTTCCAGTTTCACGCCCGGATACCATATCTACGACAACTACCGTTACTATGTCTTAAAGCTTCCGGAAAACCGCTATTTCGGTGCAGACTATCTCGTAGTTTCAAAAGAGGTCAACAGCGAAGCCGTATATATTGTCGTCATACTCGCCATTGTCTGCATAGTGGCTATACTCTTTTTGCTTACATGGGCGGTTTTCAAAAGTTTCGCCAGGCCGTTTGTAACCATAAACCGGCAGCTCGACAATTTTATAAAAGACTCTATGCACGAAATCAACACGCCGTTGAGCATCATACAGGTCAACGCCGATCTGTTTTCAAGAAAGTTCGGTACCAACAAATATATACCGCGCATAAAAGCTGCCGCCAAAACACTCTCCACGATCTACAACGACATGGATTATCTCATAAAAAAAGAGAGTATGGAATACCCGAAAGAGAAGATAAACTTCTCTGAATTTTTAAAAGAGCGCGTAGACTATTTCAAAGAGGTAGCTTCATTGAGAGAGATAAAGATACTTACCCAAATAGATGACAATGTCGAAATAGAGTTCAATCCTGTAAAACTTCAGCGTATAATAGACAACACTCTTTCCAACGCGATAAAGTACAGCTACGAAAAAGGGAAAGTCGAAATCAAACTTAAACGGGACCAAAAAAGTACAATTTTGAGCATACGTGATGAAGGCGTTGGAATCAAAGAGCCCAAAAAGGTGTTCGAACGATACTATAGAGAAGACAGCTTCAAAGGAGGCTTTGGTATCGGACTCAATATTGTCAGAAATATCGTCGAACAAGAAGGTGTCGAAATAAAAATTGACTCCAAATTGGGAAAAGGCAGTACTTTCAGCTACATATTCGATTAAATAACCCGAATATTTTCTCTGTTTCATAAAAAGGATCCAAAAAATTTACGAAAAGTTTACAAACCACTGTTACGATGCAGATGAACTTAATAGAGGAGTTGAATATGCATCGAAACAGAAAGCTGGTGCTTGGTCTTGGATTGATGGCATTTTGCATAACCCAGGCGGCAAACGGAGCTGATCTGAAAAGTGTCATAGAGATGCCGGATGCAAGCGCTATCTTGAAAAAAGACAGACTTGCGCCTCCCAAAAAATATACTATGCCTGCGGGATGTATTACCACCGATCTATCCGCAATCGCAAGAGGAGAGTATATTTTTCATAACCTAAACGGAAAAAAAGCGAAAAAGAGCCCACCCAAAGGTTTACCGAAGTATATCGTAGTAAACGGTAAGAAAAAGCCAAAACAGTATGGCAACTGCGTGGCATGCCATAACATAGAGGGCGCGATCGGCGGAGGAAATATAGGGCCCGATCTGCATCGTTACAAAGAGCTCTTCATAGATACCGGTGTCCGCTCTTTTCAATATGTATATCAACATATAGCCGATCCGAGAGTACACAATAAAAATACCCATATGACGGTCAACCTCACGACCGGACTCTTCACGCCTCGTGAAATCTGTGAGATAGCCTCATATGTGGTAAGCGACAAGAAAAAAGATTAGACGGTCATATAGAGGCTATGTTGAAAAAACTCTCAGCTATAAAAAGAAGTAAACAAACGACAAGGAGGATGTGATGGAAAGAAGAGGATTCCTGAAAGGATTTGCAGGAGCGTGCGCATTGACAGCGATCGCTGTGCCTACCATTTCGTTGGCAGAACAAAAAAAGCTCAAGAGCCCCAATGAAATGGATTTTAAAAAAGCGCTCGACATCATAACAGGCGGAAAAGGGGCCAAAGATTCACAAAAAGTGAATCTGATAGTACCCGAGATCGCCGAAAACGGAGCTGTGGTTCCTGTAAAAGTTTCGGTTGACGCCCCGATGGAAAAAGACAATTATGTCAAGTCGATCCATGTGCTTGCAACGAAAAACGCAAATGCCCGCTGCGCGGATGTTTTTTTGACACCCTATAACGGTAAAGCATATTTCGCCACACGTATCAAGCTTGGTGGGACACAGGAAGTTGTAGCGGTCGCGGAGCTCGGAGACGGTACGTTCGTCAAGGCGCACAAAAGCGTCAAAGTAACCATCGGCGGTTGTGGTTGATGGCATAAAAGGAGAAATATCATGGCAAAAAGAAAATCACTAATAAAAATCAAACCAAAAAAGTATAAAGTCGGAGATATCGTCAGAGTCGATTTTATTGTTATCCATCCGATGGAAACAGGATTACGCAAAGACAAAAAAACGGGCAAAGTGATTCCTATGCACTACATCAATGATGTTCAGTTCTTTTATAACGACAGACTGATAACAAAGATGATTGTCTGGGAATCCATCTCTACAAATCCATATTTTTCTATAAATATGAAAATAACGGAACCAGGCAGAGTGAAAGTCGTATACAAAGACAATCTCGGCGAAGTAAATGAAAAGACCAAAAAGGTCAAGCCCAGGAAAGGATAAGCCATGAAAAAGATTATCTCGCTTGTAGCCGTTTCTGCGCTGAGCCTTACATTGGCCATGGGTGCAGAGCAGTACAGTATGTCTGATGCCGATCGTGCGCTTTATAAGGAGATGCTTGAGAACAACCCTGCCGATATTTTCGTGGATGAAGGAAACGAACTTTTCGACGAAATGGTAACCGAAGAATCACTTGCCAAATTTCTCGGTGTAGATATTGATGATCTGCCAAAAACGATAGCCGGATTTCCAAGGTATATCCCCCAGGTGGACGAGGTGCTTGGGCTTGACCAGGTGATGCAGGCCGTTATGTATCTCAACGGATACAAACCGTTCAAACTCAAAAGTGCAGAGATGTTTTCAATGTTGGCTTACGCCAAGTCTCTGGCAAATGACGAACCGATAAATATCGATGTCGATGCGAACGAAAAGATGAAAAAGGCTTATGCTCTTGGTACGAAAGTATTCATGATGAAACGCGGCAAACGCGGTCTTTCTTGCAACAGTTGTCACTCCAAAGAGGTGACCGGGCTGATACTAAGAACCCAGCCTCTGCCGGATCTTGGTGAAGTCAATACGGCAGGTACCTGGCCGGCATACCGTATGACCAAGTCCTCGCTAAGAACTTTGCAGCGCCGTTTCCAGGGATGCATGAAAAATGCCCTCCTCGCCGTTATTCCGATAGGAAGCAAGGAGATGGTGGCACTGGAAGTCTATGTGACGAATCTTGCCAAAGAGAAAGGCAAAAAAATCGCCATTCCCGGTCTGAAGAGATAAGGACACATTATGGATATAAATCGAAGAGATTTTTTGCAGATTGCAGCCGCTCTTGGCCTGATAGGAGCCGGCAGTACTCTGTTGGCGGGATCGCACAAACGTATAGATGAGATCAATGCTACCGATATTATGGATTTCCAACCAGTCGGAAAGGTATCTTTGTTGCATATATGCGATCTGCATGCGCACCTAAAACCGCTTTATTGGCGCGAACCTTCAACTCTCATCTCAGCGCCCAATCTTACAGGAACTCCCGGTTTTTTGTGCGGAAGCAGTTTCGCCGAATTTTACAACATAAAACCTGGAACACTCGACGGATATTTCGATACATATCTCAATTTTGAAGAGCTTGCAAAGAAATTCGGGAAAATGGGCGGAATTGCCCATATAAAAAGCGTAATCGACGAAATTCGACGTGATCGCGGAAGAGACAACGTTTTACTGTTGGACTCCGGTGACACATGGCAAGGGACTGCAGTGGCTCTGAAAACCAAAGGAGAAGCGATTGTGAAAGCCCAGAACTATCTTGGCGTAGACGTAATGGTAGGCCACTGGGAATTTACATATGGCAAAGAGCGTGTAAAAGAGCTCATAGATATGCTCGACGCGGACTTCATCTCTCAAAATATCATAGACAACGACCCGTTTAGCGACGACTTCGAAGAGCTTGTCTTCAAGCCATACACGATAAAAGAGGTAGGAGGTGCCAAAATAGGCATCATCGGTCAATCCTTTCCGTTTACTTCGACGGCGAATCCAAAACGGTTTACCGAAGGATGGAGCTTCGGCCTGCGGCTCGATACTCTACAGGAGTATGTGGATGAACTCAGAAAAGAGAAGGGGGTAGACTGCGTGGTGCTTCTGAGCCACGACGGTTTCAGTGTCGACCAGGAAGTAGCAAGAAAAACAGACGGCATAGACTTCATACTAAGCGGCCATACTCACGATCCCGGACCCAAACCCATCACGATCGACGGTACCGTAATAGTCATAGCAGGGAGCCACGGAAAATATGTGGGTCGTCTGGATCTTGACATCAGAAACAAGAGAGTCGCAAACTACAATTACAAACTGATACCGGTCGCATCGAACCTGATAGAGGCCGACAAAAAGGGTCTTGAACTTGTAGATGCACTATATGCGCCATACGATCTGTCTCTTATACACATCTGACGC
>WFUN01000033.1 GCA_015484905.1 Hydrogenimonas sp.
AGTCGAAGTAAAGTCCACTTCGAAACTTTTCGCTATTGGATCCAAAAGGGCGTCGGCACCCTCCTCATCGATATTGAAAAGGTGTAATGTTCCCTCTTTTTCAACCTGTTCAATAAGAAAAATCGGCAAAGTTTTTCCCGGCTCTGCCATAACCACGTTTACGGAGCGGTTTTCAAAACGTAAAAGAAAACTGTTGTCGTCATAAATTTCACTTTTGGAAGGAATCAGGATCTTCTCTTTCAAAATCAGAGTGTCTTCCGTCATGGTAGCGAGCAGTTTGCTTATAGTGGCGAAAGATTTTTTGTTTGCAACGATTACGATATTTCCATTCTCGGTAATCTGCTCTTGCAGAAGAATGACCATGTCACTGTTCGTTTCGGATATCCTGGTAATCTGCTCTATGAATCCCATATGTCTCAGTTCGCGTTCGATATATTCCATGAAAGGCTGATTCGTATAGAGATCTTTACCAATGATTATAAGTCTGTTTTTCATTTCCGAAACTCCTCTATTTTGCACCATTATACCAAACTCAATAACGTGAATCAGCACTTTTTAATGCCCCTTTAAATATAATAAGCCAATTTTTATCCGGAGCACTGAATGGATTACAAGTCGACACTGAATCTTCCCAAAACAGATTTCCCGATGCGTGGAAATCTGCCGCAAAATGAGCAGAAACGATACAAAAAATGGTTTGAACGGAAAATTTACGAGAAAATGAAATCCAACCGTCGAAGTGAGGAGCTTTTTACGTTGCACGACGGTCCGCCGTATGCCAACGGCAAAATTCATATTGGCCATGCTTTGAACAAGATACTAAAAGATATTATCGTAAAAGACAACTACTTCAAAGGGTATGCCGTACGTTTTACGCCTGGCTGGGATTGCCATGGTCTTCCTATAGAGCAACAGGTGGAAAAGAAGATAGGCAAGAGAAAAAAAGAGCAGCTTCCAAAAACCAAAATAAGAGAGCTTTGCCGTCGTCATGCCGCGAAGTTTGTAGAAGTGCAAAAAGAGGGATTCAAAGCACTCGGTGTTGTTGCGGACTGGGAAAACCCATATGTCACGATGGATTTCCGGTTTGAAGCCAATATCTACAGAGTATTATGCAAAGTTGCCGTAAAAGGGCTGCTGGTCGAGCGTAACAAGCCGGTCTACTGGAGTTGGGCTGAGCGGACAGCTCTTGCAGAAGCCGAAGTGGAGTATGAGGAGAAGGAGGATTATTCGATATATGTCGCCTTCGAACTTGGTGACAGAGCGAAACAGAAGCTGGGGCATCCTCAGGCAGCCGCGATAGTTATCTGGACTACGACGCCTTGGACCCTTCCTGCAAATGTCGGTATCAGTCTGAATCCCGACGAAATGTACGTTCTTACAAAAGACGGTTATATAGTGGCGGAAAAACTTTTCGACGACCTTCAAAACAGCGGTGTCGTCGACGGGCCGATAGAGATGCGTATACCGGCGCGTGACCTGGAGGGTGAAATCGCCATAAACCCCCTCAACGGGCGTCCGTCGCGGATAGTTCTTGGAGAGCATGTTTTGATGGAAAACGGTACTGGTGCGGTTCATACGGCGCCAGGCCACGGAGAGGACGACTACGCAATAGGGTTGAAGTATGGACTGGATGTGCTAATGCCGGTCGATGAAGAGGGAAAATATGACGAAACGGTAGTCCGGTTGGGCCTGCTTCCAGATGCCGGCTCCTTTGTCGGGAAACATATTTTTGAAGCGAACGAGGAGATTATTGGGCTGTTGGGAAAAGCGCTTTTGAAAGCTGAGCGCTTTACCCACTCCTATCCGCACTGCTGGAGAAGCCATACACCTCTCATTTTTCGTGCCACAAAGCAGTGGTTTATCAGTATAGACGGTAGACCAGAAGGTGAGAAGAAGAGTTTAAGAGAGATTGCGCTCGATGAGATAAAAAAGACAAAATTCTACCCGGAGTGGGGAAGAAACCGTCTCAATTCGATGGTTGAAGGGCGCCCGGACTGGTGTATTAGCCGTCAGCGTGACTGGGGAGTGCCGATCGCATTTTTCAGAAACAAAAAGACGGGAGAAGTGATTCTTGACGAGAAAGTGCTTAATTTCATAGCCATGATTTTCGAGGTAAAAGGGTGTGATGCCTGGTATGATATGAGTATTGAGGAGTTGCTTTATCCTGGAAGCGGGCTCAATCCCGACGATCTTGAAAAAGTTATGGATATTCTCGATGTATGGTTCGACAGCGGCTCCACCTGGTATGCAGTGCTCAAATCCAGAAACTACGATGCCGGAAACTTTCCGGCAAATCTCTATCTTGAAGGCAGCGATCAGCACAGAGGATGGTTTCAAAGCTCTTTGCTGTTGAGTTCCGCGATAGAGCACAAGGCCCCTTACAAAGAGATTTTGACACATGGTTTCACAGTGGACGAGAGAGGTGAAAAGATGTCGAAATCAAAAGGCAACGTAGTCGCTCCGGATGAGGTTGCCAAAAAATACGGAAGCGAAATTCTCCGGCTATGGGTAGCCATGAGTGAATACAAGAGCGATTTGAAAATCAGCGATTCCATACTCAGGCAGGTTGCGGAGAATTATCGCAAAATACGAAATACGTTCCGTTTTCTGTTGGCGAATGTCAACGATCTTGAAAAGATAACGGCTCCCGAAAATATGGGAGAACTGGATAGATGGATCTTGAAAAAAGCTTCTGAAGTTTTTGGATCCATGAGAGACTCGTTTGATGTTTATGACTACTCCAGGGGCTTTCATACCCTGAATAATTTTTTGACGAACGAACTGAGTGGAAT
>WFUN01000034.1 GCA_015484905.1 Hydrogenimonas sp.
GAGTACTCCGAATCCGAAAGTGCTTAGGAAAAGGCCGAATCCATGCGATATGGCATGCCAAATCTCTTCAAAGAGCGAAAACTCATTGACTCTTTGTTTCATTTTCTCTCTATTGTTTTTATATTATGAAGATCGAAAAGTTTAAGAGCGGGCCGCACCGCTCTTTTTTGGTAGTTATGCACACACGAGTGTAGCATGAATGAAGACTAAAAGCTTCGGCCGTAGTTCCCTCTCGGCTGGCGTGGTTCTCTGGGACGGGCTTCGTTTACACGAATACTTCGACCTTCTATCTCTTTGCCGTTTAAAGCCTCTATAGCTTCATTAGCTGCATTGTCATCCGGCATTTCTACAAAGCCGAATCCTTTGGAGCGACCGGTTTCACGGTCACTTATGATGCGCGCACTGCTCACTTCGCCATACGCTTCAAAAACTTCTCTAAGTTCACCATCGCTCATTCTGTAAGACAGATTTCCAACGTAGATATTCATTCTACTTCTCCAAAAAAAACTCTCCCCTTCTACTCCAAGTATAACTTTTTGTAAAATGGATGAAATACTATACCATAAAAATCATTACAGGTTAGTTTCCAGAACATCCAACAAAACTTCCATTTTGATAAAAAACATCTGTGCAGTGTTTATAAAGAGATAGCTGCAAAAAAGTTTCAAACAAACTCACATAAAAATTTTGGTTTTTGATTTAAAAAATGAGGAGTTTTTTGTATCTACTCAAAATCCGATTTATATCTTTTTCATAAAGGAGTCACTCTCTCTATTTTTGCATCGGCCTTTACTCTTTCGTTCTGAAGGCTGACGATATCGCCTTTTTCTACTTTTTGAAGATCGATGGCTTTGCCATCTTTTACAACCTGTACATATCCGGGCTTTAACCTGCGCTGTCTGTCGATCAGCTTCATTCTCTCCAAAAGCGTTTCAAGCTGCTCTCTTTTTTGACCAAGATACTGCATCTGTATTTTAGTCAATTGTCCATACAGCGGCTCTGTACGCTCGGATTTATGCTGCAATTGTCGTTTTATCTGCTGCAGGAGTTGATTGCGCAACAACACAACCGTATCGAGTTGAAGCCCGATGCGTCTACCCATTGCGTGTTGTTCCAATCTGCTTCGAAGATACTCCAGTCTCTCTTTTTTTAAAGAGAACATCTGTTCCACTCTTTTTGCAAGTCGACTCATCATCTCATCTAACATATATAATACTTCAACCCTGTCCGGGAGTATCTGCTCCATTGCCGCGCTGGGAGTTGGCGCACGCATATCGGCAACAAAATCAGAAATAAGAGTATCCACTTCATGCCCTACAGCCGAAACCACCGGAGTTTTACAAGCAGCTATAGCTCTTGCCACCACCTCTTCATTAAATGCCCAGAGATCTTCTATACTGCCGCCTCCCCGCCCTACAATGAGTACATCCGCCCCAAGCCTGTCGGCATAGGCCATATGTGTGGCGATCTCTTCAGCAGCTTCCGATCCCTGCACCAGGGTATCTATCAATGTGATTTTTAAAAGAGGCCAACGTTTTTGGGCTACACGCACCATATCCTGTATCGCGGCACCTGTTTTGGACGTAACCACGGCAATATGGCGAATATGCCTTGGAATGGGACTTTTTCTTTCGGCTGCAAAAAGTCCCTCTCCCTGCAGCTTCCTTTTCAGCTGTTCAAAAGCTATCGCGAGGGCACCTACTCCATATGGTTCAGCACTCTGGACCATCATCTGGTAATTGCCTCGGGGAATATAGACCGTTATAGCTCCTGCCAAAACCACGTGCTGACCCTCTTCGAGCCTGAAACGCAGTTTTGCCGCGTTGGATCTGAACATAACGCATGAAAGGCTGCTCTTTTCGTCTTTTATAGTAAAATATATATGGCCACTGCTATGATATGTTACTCTGGAAATCTCTCCCTCTACACGTATCTGAATAAATGTGGATTCCAGTAACGATTTTATCTGCTCGTTGATCTGCGATACTGTCAAAGTCTGCATCATTTCCTGGCTATCAGAAGAGTAGATATTCCCATAGAAAATGATTTCGTATACTGCAACTCAAACCCTGCGCTGCATAGCTCTTCCTGGAGCATGACAGTGGTAAGGAACTCTTCTATTGAATCCGGAAGATATCTGTAAGCTTCATAGTTTCTGCTTACTATACCTCCCAGCGTAGGCAAAACTCTGTGCATGTATAAGTCTACGATTTTACCTTTTACACCCATCTCTTCACGCTTTGTGAACTCCAGAATAACCACCATCCCACCCGGTTTTAGAACACGATAAAACTCGTTTATCGCCTCCTGAAGGTCAACGACATTGCGTATACCGTAACTGATGGATAGTATATCGACGCTATTGTTGTCTATCGGCATCTGCTGCGCTTTTGCCACTATGAAGTCGGCGTAGTCGACCTTCTCTTTGGCGATTTTCAGCATCCCCTCGGAAGGGTCTACTCCGATAAACCGTTTAATCCCGACACCTGAAGCCTCGCCTCTATCTCTCCACCACTGCAGCATATCTCCAGTGCCGCATGCGACATCGAGTACAGTGAGATCTTCGCTCCTATCAAGCAGTTCAAAAGTTTTGTCGCACCCCTTTTTGCGCCACGACTTGTCGATTCCCATGCTCAAAACTCGGTTTGTCACATCATAAGTCGATGCGATCTTATCGAACATAGAGACAATCTTCTCCTGCTTCAGACTCTTATCTTCCATTTTTAGCCCTTAACCATAAAATAGCGTCTCCACCGCGGCTGCTTTGGTGCAGCAGTTCGAAACTCTGTGCGCCATTATAACCCATCCCCGCTTTCACGAAGGGGGCTACGAAAAGAACCATCCAGTCTATCTCGTTTTTCAAAGCTTCGAACATTCCACTTCCGCCCTCTACCATCACGAAGCCTTTCAGATTCAAAGCGCCTCTATAGTCTATAAACTCTACACTCCGCCCCTCTACACCGAACAGCGGAATATCTCTTTCTATCGTATCCGGTTTTTCAGTTAAAACAGCGACATCGGGAGCCTTGGTGCCTGTCAGCCTGCCGTCAAGCAGGGGACGATCCGCCCTTACGGTACCTCCGCCGATCAAAAGGGTATCCATCTTGCCCCTTACGGCGTGAACCCACCTTCGCGACGCTTCGGAACTTATGGTGCCGCCGTCTATGACACCGTTGAGCGTCTGCGCCAGTTTGAAAAATAGAAACCCTCCGCCCATCCACTTCCTGAAAGGCTCTATAAGCTCCTCACACCGCTGCTTCA
>WFUN01000035.1 GCA_015484905.1 Hydrogenimonas sp.
ATATTATTACATCGGCCTCTCTGACAACCCGAAGCGCTTTGACCGTCAAAAGGTCGATGTCTCCGGGGCCGGCGCCGGTGAGATAGACTTTTCCCATAGTTTACAGTCCTTTTCTTTCTTTTTCATTCAGATAGCAGGAGGGATCTTCTGCCCAAAGATCGCCGCTGATCGCATAAGCCCTGCTTCTCGACCCTCCGTTACAGATATCGATAACGCCACATTCGGCACATCTGCCTTCCAAACTTCTGGGGTGTTCTCTGAGCCTTGCCAACATTTCATTTTTCTCATCACACCAGATTTCACTGAAAGGGCGTTTTGTTATGTTACCTATTACAAACGGGAAAAACGGATCCGGTTTTACCCGGCCGAGCCAATCTATATTTCCAAGCTTCATACCGGCACTGTTGCCGCCCCATCTGATGAGACGACGCGCCATCTCTTCTTTGAGTTGTGGATATTTTTCAGCAAACCTCTTTAGAAACAAAATCGCATCCATCTCCATGTTTCCGGTTACGATATCTATATCTCTGTTTTGTTCAATATATTCGAATGCCTTGTCTATTATGAACTCCACATATTTGCGGCGTTCATCTTTGGAAATATCTATCTTCAGATTGTCCAGGCCCCGACCGCTGTATACGAGATGGGAGATATATATCTTGTCCACTCCCATCTTTTCCGCAAGCTCGAAGATGGAATAGAAACTCTCTTTTGTCTCGTTTGTGATGGTAAAGCGTATCCCTGCATTTCCGCCATGCTTTTGTATAAGTGAAATTGCGTCGAGGCTTTTTCGGTATGCACCCTGCATTCCCCTGAACCTGTCGTGCACCTCTTCGATCCCATCGATGCTGATTCCTATATAGTTGAATGTTTCGATGATTCTGTCGACACATTTTTCATTTACATAAAGACCGTTGGTGGAGAGATATGTCATTATGCCTTCACTGCGCATTGCATCTGCAATATCGAAAATATCTCTTCTTATAAGCGGTTCCCCTCCCGAAAATATTACAAACCTGATACCTGCCTTTTTGAGTTCCGGAATGGTACCCAAAATAAGCTCCGTACTCAGAAAATCTTTCGAATTGGGGTCGGCATAGCTGTAACAGTGATGACAGGCAAGATTGCACCTGTTGGTAAAATTCCAAATAACTATACTTCCGTCCAAAACGCGTTCTTTTTTGCCGTCTGTTACAGATTTTATCAGGTTGGAAAGGCGAAACATCAACTATTCTCTTTTTTCTGAAAAATGAAAATCCCTGAAGGTTTTGGGATCTGCCATTCAAGATTGAGCCACCATTTTTTCGGATCATCATCGGATGTTTTATAGGCCTGGACCATATTTTTATCGTTAACGGAAAAATAGAGGTATGGATGGGTCGGTGACCAGCGTACATGAAGAATCATTCCTGGAAATTCGAGTCTGCGAACAACTTTGAGTTTTTTTGTATCTACAATCTGTACGATCGGAAACTTTTCGCCGCTGAATGTCACGGCGAGCCATTTTTTATCTGGACTGAGTGATGTGAATACCGGATTTCCTTCCACTTCGATAGATTTTATGAAGTTGAAGTTGTGATCGAAAACAAAGACTTTTTTGTTACCGACGGCAGGAATGAAAAAGTAGTCTCCGCTAATACTCCAGAAACCAAAGTGCGGAACTTTCAAAATACGCTCTTTCTTTCCCATTTTTAGAGGAACTTTTTTATATTTCATCGAATCCAGATCCAATACGCCTACGTTTTTGGAGTTGAAAAAACCGACGACGTAGAGATTTTTGTCTATCATGGCGTCGAAAGGAACTTTTCCGGCATCAACGATTTTTTTAAATAGAACAAATTTAGGTGTTTTTTCGCCCGGATGTTCGTCTTTTAGGACCCAAAGTTCATCACTGTCCATACATGCGAAAACAAGATAGTCATTGTACTCTTTTATACCAACATTTCTGCTACCGGTTTTAATGGTTTGAATCGGATTTAAATCACGATCCAGTATCTCTACCGTTTTATTGTCATAATTGGCTACCGCAACATAGTTGTCACCTATAATAAAACCTATAGCGCTTTTTGAAGTTTTAAACTCTTTGAGCTTCTTTTCATTTATAGGGTCGAATTTCACTATATAGCCGTCTCTGGTAATTACATATCCGTCATTGTCTCTAAACTTGACCACAGCATGATTGAAGTTGTGCATATTTTTGATTTCGTCTTTGAAAAGGTTGTTTTCAATTACAGCTAGTGCCGAGTTTTCACGCTCTACAACGAAAATTTTATCTTTCGATTTTGGGACGACCAAAGAGGGATCTTTCGGTAAATCGGAAGCTGCCAACGGCAAAAGAGCCAATCCCATAATTATGGATTTTTTTAATAGATTCATTTTTTATCCTTGAATTTCAAGATATAATCGGCTAATTTATCAAGCTCTTCGGCGCTGAGATCGTTGAATGCGGGCATGGAGCTTCTTGTGTAGCCGAACAGTTTGTAAGTTCCTTTCGGATCGACAATATGAGCGATGATTTCCCCTTTGTCCCTTTTGGAAGCGATTGTTCTGAAAGAGGGACCGAATGCTTCCGCTGTCTGATGATGACAACCCCAGCAATACTTTTTAAACAGCTTTTCTCCATCGGCAGACCATGAATGAATCGCCATGAAAAAAATAGCAATTGTAATAACGACTCTTCTCATCTTTTCACCTTTTCATAGACTCTACGACTCTACTATTTTATCATTACGTACAGTTTCATTCAACCGTTTTGCTTTTATATGCAGAATGTATTTCAAGATTGAAATTTTTATACATACAATCATCTTACATTCTGTATAAAAAAGCGAAGTCCGGTTGATTTATAGTTTTTATGTCAGTGAAGGAACATCTCTCCCATAAAGGGAGAGAATGGTTTCGATTATGCGCCAGGAATATGCTGACGGTGTTCTACAGAGTAGGTGAATGTAGGAGTGGTCAAGTTGTGGATATACTTGATGAACTTACCGGTTTTGGCATCGTAAATACCGATACGTCCTGTTGTCCACTCGGAAATGAATACCCATTTGCCATGATTTGCTGGCTCAGCATGAAGAAGTCTCGGTTGAACCGGCTTTTTGACTTTTGGACCTTTTTTCGCTGTATAGGAAACGAGATTTTCATTCGCGATTTTGGATTTGTACTGTTTTCCTTTTACAGTTTTGTACTGAGTCGCATCCCATGTCTGCAGAACTTTTCCGCTGTGAGCGTCTATTAGTTTCCCTTTTTTCTTTCCGACTTCAATTATTCTGTCGGTTTCGAGTGTGTCTTTGTTGATCAGATATACCTTGTTGTAATTATCGGGTGTTCCGAGAACACAGTCGGCCCAAAGATACGGAGTGTCTTTGCTCGTGCCTATGAAAAGTCCTCCGCCGGCAGTGGGAACATTGGCGACTACGTCCCAGTTCATATCCCATATTACAGCATTACCGACATTCATGCTGACAGTCGCATTCAGCTGGCCATATTTTTTGTTATACCATGAACTTCCCTGTCCTGGATGTGGTTTGGTTCCGGGTCCGGTATAGACTTTTGCAGCAAGTCTTTTTGTTTTAAAGTCCACTATACCCATCACATCGCTTCCCTGAGATGCTATCATATAATAGCGTCCTATCTCTTTTCCTTCATTCAAGAATGCGTCATGCAGAATTTTGCCGATATTGGGAATGTCACCGACAATAGGAAAATCCGGTTTACTGTAATCGACTATATAGACATGACCGCCATCTTTTAGAGCAAATGCAAAATATGGTCCGTACGGAGTATCCGCTATGGAAGCTACACGGCTTGGAACAATGTTGCCATCGGGGTCGATTACACCCGCTGTCTGATAGACTTTGAGTGGCTCGAGAGTCAAAGCGTCACAAAGTACGGCGCCACCCGGATTATAGTTGCCTGCCATCACATATTTACCGTCAGGAGAGACTGCAAGACCGCGAGACTCCTGTCCTACCTGTACACTCGCAATGGCAGGTTGTCCTGGCGCGGCAAGGTCGAACATCGTCAATCGTCCCGATCGGCTGATGGAGTATGCATATCTGGGCATTCTTTTGTTCGTAACTGTTACGTGGACCGCAAATCCGGCTTTATGACGAGAAAGAACCTTACCAGTTGTGCCGTCGATGAAGTCAACCAAAGAAGCATCCCTTTCGGTAGCAAAAACGATATCCATAACACTTTTGACATCTACAGGTTTGGGGTATTTTTTCAGCAGTTCTTTTCGATCCGCCAGTTTCTTCCATGTCTTTTTGACCTCGTCGAGATCGAGGCGGAGTTCTACCGTGTTTTTCCAGTTTATAAGCCAGTCGACCATTCCTGCCGCATCGTCCCGGCTAAACATATGTTTCCATTCCGGCATCGCCGTTCCGGGCTGTCCATTGAGAATAACATCAACAAGCATCTGTGTGTTTTTCTTTTTCAGTGCCTTGGGCCTAAGATCCGAACCGACACCGCCTTGGTGGATAGGGCCATGACATCCCTGACACTCTTTTTCATAGACTTTACCAAAGTCCATTTTGGAAGTACCGGCATATAGTGAACCAGCGACCATAGAAACACATGCAGCCATGCTAAGCAGTTTTCCCAGCTTCATTTCTTCTCCTTTTTTTAGGTTGAATCCTCCCCTAAAAAAGCGGTCTTTCGACCACTCACCACTCGCCTTGCATATCCTTACCCTGCTGTATCTTCTTCTTTTCCTGGAAATAGATGAAGAACATAGGCAGAATG
The DNA here is from genome assembly GCA_015484905.1 of Hydrogenimonas sp. Lineage (GTDB taxonomy): Bacteria > Campylobacterota > Campylobacteria > Campylobacterales > Hydrogenimonadaceae > Hydrogenimonas. The sequence continues at coordinate 4,747 of WFUN01000035.1, forward strand.
AGCAATGTATGCAAAAAGATAGTCAGGGTCAAAGGTCCCTGATTTAGCAATGCGAATATGTTGTCGCACGCTATATCTGTACATGATGTAAACATTTTTTACTCCTTGATTTTTTTTAAACATATGCGGTACAGCTGCACCGCATATGTTTATATATGTTTAGGCCGCAACCGTTTGAAGCACCTTGTTCTCTTCGGTTGCCTGCGCTTTGCCTATAGTAAGCATATCCACGATAAGGAAGAGGAATCCGACAAATGTCACAAGTCCCATTGTCAGACGCCAACCTTGAGCCTGCAGATACCATGGAAGGTTCTGAGCGATGAAGTATGCATCCCAGCCTCCGCCAAGATCGGCACGCTCGACCAATACCTGTTCATAACCGGCTACAGTAAGAGCGACAGTCATACCGAGAACACCGAACACTATAAGAACCAGTGACATTTTGGTATTGAATGTCATGGTCATCTTTCTAAGTCCGTATGCACCCTGCAGACCAAGATACATCATGCCGACGAGAATAGTTGCATATGCACCGAAAAATGCAAGGTGTCCATGTGCTGCTGTAAACTGTGTACCGTGGGTATAGATGTTTACCTGCGGCAGAGTATGGAAAAATCCCCAAATTCCGGCACCAAGGAAGTTTCCAAACGCATTGATTGCAATCCATGCCATAGCCGGCGTATTTCTGACAGCATGCTCTTTCTGGCCTGCTTCGGCATGACCCTGTTCTTTACCCCAATCATAAAGAACATGTACAAACATAGCTACCAGAGGAACAGGCTCAAGTGCACTGAAGAGTGCTCCGATTTCCCACCAATACTCAGGTGTTCCTATCCAGAAGTAGTGGTGTCCGAGTCCAAGTATTCCGGATCCAAAAAGCATCAACACTTCGATCCAGAGCCACATTTCCACGATTTCGCGTTTTGCGTTAAGGACCTTGATCAATCCATAAGCTGCAAGTGATCCCACGAAAACTTCCCATGTCGCTTCGACCCATAGATGGATTACCCACCACCACCAGTACTGATCCATGGAGATATTTGAAGTAAAGAACATTCCGCACAGATACAGACCGGCCAGAGCGAAAAGATCCGCGACGAGCACGGTTATGATTCCTGTTTTGTTTCCTGCCATATAAGTGGCGAAAACGTTGTAATAAAAGACAAGGACGACGACTACGATTCCTATATCTGCCCAGCGGGGCGCTTCGATATATTCACGACCTTCATTTATGAACCAGATAGTGGATTCTGTACCTGATCCTATCTGAACGAATATGTAGACCAGCACGACCACCGCTACTGCCGCCGTTAAAACCCAAAATGCGAGTTTGCCGAGTTTTATGCCGACTGTTTCGATTCCGGTCTCATCCGGCAGTAAAAAATAAACAGAGCCTATCATCGCATACAGCATCCAGACCACAAGAGCGTTGATATGAACCATTCTGGCAACGCTGAAGTCGAACACTTCGAAAAGAAAACTCGGATATAAAAACTGAATCGCCGCGATAAGTCCCATTAGAAGCTGCGCTCCAAAAAGAACCAGGGCGACACGATAATAGTTCATCGCGAGTTTTTTGGATTCGTATTGAAACTCGTTTGACTTTATACTAGTGAGCATAAGTACCTCCTTCTAAACGTTTCGCAGACTGGGAGAAGTTGCGAGGAAATCCATTGGTATCGATAGCACTCATATGTTTCAAAAAGGCTACAAGCGCAATCGCTTCATCTTTTGTAATCCCCAGATCTGGCATCATGCGAGCGTGCGTCGGGTACTGAGAAGGATGCATTAGAAATTCCGCCATCGCCTCTTCGACAGTATCTTTACCGGTAATTCCGGTCATAGTACCGTCATTCCATTTCGGATCCAGCCACGCTTTTGTAAGATCCGGTGCGTAGTATGCGCCGTTACCCAGAAGCGTATGACAGTTCATACAGTTTTTGGCCTGTTGTGTCAATTTTCCTTTTCTAAGTAGTGCAGCCGCATCTTCGGCGCTCCACTCTTTTCCGAAAAATGGCTGTTTCTCACCTATAA
>WFUN01000036.1 GCA_015484905.1 Hydrogenimonas sp.
ATAATATCCAGCTGCGGCCCATAATTGCTGTATGACGTCCGTCTATTGTATATATTTGTGGCGCCCACCGCAATCACTTCAGGAATGGATGACTCATCGTTTCCTATTGGATCGCCTATAGCATCGTCGCCTCCGTTTCCCGCTGCAAATATTATAACGGTGCCTTTTCCTCCACGACCATTTACGGCTACATCCTGTATTGCCGCTTTTACCACATCGCTTACATTACCGCTGCCCCAGCTGCAATTGATTATATCAGCACCCCACTCTTTGGCCTTTTGGAATGCGTCCACTATCATGGACTCGGTAACACTCACAGAAAAAGGAATCCGTATAAAATATATCTGTGCGCCGGGAGCTATGCCGGTTATACCAAGTCTGTTGCTTCCAGCAACCGCGACTCCGGTAACTTCCGTACCGTGGTTTTCTACACCGCTTCTTGGAAATACATCATTCGTCTTGCTCATTACGTCGTATGTTGCAACTATTCCCTCTTTTATATCCTCATGATATATATCCAGAGCATCGTCAATAATGGCCACTTTGACACCTCTGCCTGCAAATTGGGTAGATGGCCATGGATGGATATGAGCATCCGGATCTATTGAGTATAGCGAATAGAACGAATCATTTCTTTCAAAATACCACTGCTGGTAAAAGAGGGGGTTTTGAGTATACGAAGAAACCGCTCTTTGTGTTGAAACTTTGCTTCCTTCTTCCGAACATCCCTGCATGAATGCAAGAAAGAGAGACAATATAAAAAAATTTGTTATCGGTTTCATCTTAGCTTCCACTCTCTTATCAGGTCCGGCTGTGCATATACCACATCCGGCTTTTCATACAGTCTGTTTGCAGTTTCCAGCGCATTTAACACAGAATCGCACTCAAATACGAACATATTTCCAAAATCATACTTTCTGACGAGTCTGAGACTGTATTTTTTCATATATGCCTCAAGATTCATCAAAGAGTCAAGTTTGACGATGATCCTTTTGGATACTCCCACTCTTTCGCCATCTGCACCCATAAAGTAGACCACTGAACCGATACTTCTATGGCTTGGAATCTCTTCACTGATCTTTTCCAGCCAGACCCTCTTTCCGCCGCACATGTAATAGTATTGTGCAGAGAATGACCATGTGACAAGTCCAAACCAGACAAAGAGTTTTTTCATTCGTTCGTACTCCTGAGCGATTTGAGTATAGTCGATATGAGGTCGTCGTCATCTCTGCTTCTCGCTTTAAGCGACACTTTTTTCTCTTCACTATATTGAATAGTGATATTTTCATTGTAGTTGCTTATACGTTCTATCCCTTTTTTCATAGCAAGAATCTTGATGGTTACAAGATCTAAAAACTGTCTGGTGGGAAGATCAGTCTGTCCAAAACGGTCTTCTATCTCCTGCTCTATTTCGACAACCTCATATGTATCCGTACAGCCGCTGAGTCGCCTATAGAGTTCAAGTCGGACACGTTCATGCGGTACCAACTTTTCGGATATATAAGCTGTGATGGAGAGTTTTATGTCCACACTCTTTCTTTGGGGAATAGATTCTTTACTTAAAATTCTGATGGCATCTTCAAGCATTCTGAGATAGAGTGCATACCCTATCTGTTTTATATGTCCACTCTGACTCTCTCCAATCAGATTTCCACCGCCTCTTATTTCGAGATCATGATAGGCCAACATGGCACCGCTGCCCAAAAAAGAGTTCGATTCAAGAGCTATAAGCCGTCTTTTCGCCTGATCTGTAAGTGAATTCCTGTTGTTTACGAGAAAATAACAGTATCCCTCCACTTTAGCACGTCCTACTCTTCCGCGCAGTTGATGCAGATCTGCCATTCCAAAACGGTCGGCACCATCTACGATTATCGTATTTACGTGCGGCATATGAATTCCAGATTCGATAATAGATGTACTCAGCAGCAAATCATACTCACCGGCTTCAAACCGCAGCATCTCCTTTTCCGTCTGCAAAGCAGAGATTTTTGAGTGCAAAACGACTATTCTGAGGTTGGGCAATATCTCCAAAAGCTCGTTTTTTTTGCCCTCAATTCCGGCTATGGAGTTATAGACATAAAAGAGCTGTCCCCCACGACGCAGCTCTCGCATAACCGCCTCTTTGACAATGGATTCGTCATAATTTTTTACGAAAGTTCTGACACCTTTGCGCTCCGTAGGAGGAGTGCGAAGCTCACTGTAACCCTTGATCTTGCTCAGTGCCATATTCAGGCTTCGTGGAATTGGTGTAGCACTCATGCTCAATACATGTACGTCGGCGCTTAACAACTTCAAAGCCTCTTTTTGTCTGACACCGAATTTATGCTCTTCGTCGATAATAACCAACCCCAGTTTTTTAAATTTGGCCCCAAACAGTGCATGTGTTCCAATAACCAGATCTACTTCACATTTTTCCATTCTCTCAAGAATGGAACGCTTCTTCTTCGTGCTCGTAAAGCGGTCCAGCTTCGCAATCCGCACACCGAAAGGTTCGAGTCTGGCCACAACACTTTTGAAGTGCTGAGTGCTTAAAAGCGTAGTAGGCACCGCAAATGCACACTGATAACCAGATTTCACAACCGCCAGAATGGCATTCATGGCCACTTCCGTCTTGCCAAAACCAACATCCCCGCTAAGCAGGCGATCCATAACGCACCCGCCGGAAAGCTCGGCAAATATCTCCTCTACGGCTCGTATCTGATCCGGAGTGTATTCAAAACCGGCCATTTTTCTGAACTCTACAAGTTCGGGTATATCGGTCTTTATCACCGCCCCTTTTATCAACATACGTTTTGCCGACATGTTTACCAACTCTGAAGCGATGGCAAAAAGGCGCTCCTTGACTCTCTCTTTCAGTCTTCCAAAGCTTCCTTTTCCAAGCCTGTCGAGTACCGGAAGAGACCCTCCTTCCGCAATATAACGATCTATCATATCGAGATTTTCTACCGGCAGCAGCAGAGTATCGTCATTCTGGTATGTTATGTGGACGAAATCTCGTACGGCCCCAAGAATCTGATGAGGTTCGATTCCTTTGAATATACCGACACCGTAATTTTCATGCACTACATAATCACCCGGTTTGAGATCGTCGATCAAAATGGTGGGACGTTTAACGAGGCGCTTTTTGTATGGCTTGTTCAAAGATACGATAATCTTGTCTGGTGCAAGCAGATTTACCGTGCCCTCATCCTTTACGATCTTCGCCTTTTCAATCTCTTTTATCGTACTCTGCCTCACCATGGCTTCACCGGCCGCTATAACTACAAGCCCGCGTTCCGGATAGTTTTCGACAAGCATATCCACATTGACCGGCTCTATAATTTTTGTTTTATCTGCAGGAGGAATCACAGGAAGATTGAAACGCTCTTTTGAGAGTGCATTTTGGGCATGTTCATATGCAAAAGAGATTTCGGATGAGAGATCTTTTATCATGACCGAAACTCTGCCTGACATAAGATCATGAGCCAAATCGGCAAGATACCATAAACCCAAAGAGGCCATATCTTTTACAAAGACATCGCTTTCACTACTCTCTATGCGTTTCGTCAATGAATCGAATTTGTCTTTGTCCAGTGAAAAAAGTGCCGGTTTAATAACAACTTTCTCAAACTCTTCTTTGTCCGACTTCTGGGTCTCTACTTCAAATATCCGGATACTTTCTACTTCTGTATCGAACAGGCTGATACGCCACGGCTTTTCGTCTCCAGGTGAAAATATATCTATTATATCACCCCTGATTGAAACTTCGCCTTTTGTTTCTACGATATCCACAAAGCTGTATCCCCATGCATAGAGGGAGTCTTTAAACTCCTGAATATCGATATCGTCTCCGAAAGAGAGAGTGAGGGACCTCAGCGCTTTTGGTCCGGGAAGAGGATAGAGTAACGTATGAAACGGAGCTATAAGAAGGTTTTTCCCATCCGATTCGTAATACTCCGAAAGTGCGTTATTCAATGCAAAAAGCTCTTCACGCCAACTGCGCAGGTCATCTCCAAAAACGGCTCTGAAATCCGGCAGTACCGTACTCTTTATATTGTGAAGTTTGGCTATCGTAGCAACGCTCCTCGCCTCATTGTCGTTTTCACACAAAAATATATCCGCTCTTGAGCCTCTACAAAGATAATCGTAAAGGGCGGCTTCATACCCCATCCGCTTCATCCTTTTTCTTTAGTGTAGCTTCTGTTTTGCCATAACATTTTGCCCCTTCATAAAACTCCAGTATTGCAGCCTTTATATCACCATAGACTGTCCCGCTGACATATACGTCATTTGCCTCTATCCTGCCATGCACTACTCCTTCCGTCGTGACGATGACATAACTTTGTGCAATGACGTCCCCTTCAACTTCTCCGTCGATATGGACGCCTCCTTTGCTGAAGATTGAACCTTCGATTCTTGTTCCGGGAGCGATGATGGCGGTATTGCCTGAGCCGCCATATGGCTTATTAGTGCGATAAAAGATTCCCATGGTACTTTTTTAACCTTTTTGAAAATTGATCTGTACTTCTCTTTCTCCCATTTCAAAAATGGATACGGATTGAGTGGACGTGTCAAAAACCGGATCTCATAATGCAGATGCGGAGCTGTGCTCATGCCACTGTTTCCACTTATGCCTACCAGATCTCCTTTTATGAGAGTATCCCCCATACGAACGGTCACTTTTTTAAGATGTCCATAGTAGGTCTTGAAGCCAAAACCATGATCTACTATCACGAGATTTCCATAGCCGCTTCGCTTGTGATATCCGGCATACTCCACAACCCCATCGGCAGTGGTCCAGACCGGTTTTCTGTTTTTGGCCCTGAGATCTATGCCGGCATGAAATTCTCTGCTTCCTTTGATTGGATGTTTTCTCCAACCAAAAGCGCTTGTGACACCTCTCATCGGCAAAGGTTCTCCGCTGGGCACAATTGAAAAGAGCAGGGCCAGTTGAGCTGCTGATAGAGTTACATTCTGCAATCTGGTAGATGTAGAGAAGTCCTTTCCCGGCTTCTCGCCTACAAACATTTCCAAATCGCTCAATCTGTCTCCCAGAAGTTCGAGTGCTTCTTGACGCTCTTCAATATGGGAGCTAAGAAGTGTAATGTTGTGTTCAAGAACTTTTTGTCTCTGTCTGGCTTTCTCATAGGCATCTTCAAGCCAGCTAAGATAAAAATAGGCAGCTATTGCGGCCAATAGCAGGATAAGTAGGATACTCACAGCAAACCATTTGAAAAGTTGGCTCAGGGTATACTGCCTGAAACTGTTTGTATCCGTAATGGTAATCAGTAGTTTATGTTTCATAACGTTTCAAAAAAGCTTCCACTACAGCGAATGAGCCGAATACCAGATATTTTTCATTCTCCTTCACGCCATTGAACTCCCCGGTTGGCAATCCGACTTTTTGGGCAGCTGCAAAAATCTTTTCAGGATCCATTGCTCGAGCAGTATCGATTTTTATCAACTCAAGTCGCGATACATGTGGAGATAGTATCGACAATACCTCTTCAACATCCTTGTCAGCCAGTGCATTGTATACCAAAACTGGTCTATTCAAGTCAAGCGCATCGGCAATCACACGTGCACCGAGAGGATTGTGGCCCACATCAAGAATAACATTTTTCGAAATTTTCTCGAATCGACCGCGAATCACTATTTGCTCAAAAGGCGCCGGATCTGCCACTTCGCCAAAAAGAAGCTGGAATGCCGCCACTGCCGTCATCGCATTTTGAGAAAAAAAGTGCGGCCAACCTCTGGAGCTGCAGATTTTTTCAACTTTTCTCTTCATGCCATCATCAAGCAGTTCCTCTGTAAAAAAAAGTTCACTTCCTCTCTCGGAGGCAACACTCCGTGCCACCGAAAAGACCTCTTCGTAAGGCTGATGGGAGATGAGTACGCGTTTTGCCATACTTCTGAGTTTGGTGGAAGAGATCTCTTCAATGGTCTTACCCAAAAAAACCTGATGATCGAAGCCGATAGGCGTAATTACACTAAGCTCTCTGTCAACTACAGAAGTGGCATCGAACTCTCCTCCAAGTCCGGCTTCAAGAACTATTATGTCAAGACCTTCGAAAGCGACAAGAGCCAAGAGTGTCGTATATTCGAAATAGCTGAGAGACTCAGCATCGGACTCGGAAAGCCACATCTGAAGTTTTTCGTGGGCTTTTTGAAGATCCTTGTCCGAAATATCCTCTCCATTGATCCAGATACGTTCGTTGAAACGGAGAATATGCGGTGAAGTATAGTGTCCAACATTGAGATTCCTGCTCCGAAGCAGCCAGGCCAGCATACGCCCCGTGCTTCCCTTGCCATTGGTACCGACAATATGGACTGTACGACCTATATCGAGATGTTTTTTTACAGATATATAGGCTTGAGGCATTCTATCCAGATCGATTTTGTCATAATAGAGCGGCTTTCGGTCCAAGAAATCTTGCAGCTTCATTGAAACTCAGGCAACAACTCTGTTTCGTCCACTATTTTTGGCCTTGTACAGATTTTCATCTGCACTCTTTAGCATCATCTCTATATCGGGATTTGAAAGTCGATCCGAAACTCCTCCGCTTACAGTTACAGGAATCCGTCTTCCTCTATAAATAAACTTGCTTTTTCCGACCACCTCTCTCAACTTTTCTGCAAACCTATAAGCTCCCTCTTTATCCGTTTTTGGCAAAATGACGAGAAACTCCTCTCCGCCCCAGCGCCCAACTATATCCAGCTCTCTGCTGTAACGTCGAAGCTGCTTGGCAAAAGAGATCAGTATCATATCTCCTGCATCGTGCCCATAGGTATCATTGATCGATTTGAAACGGTCAAGGTCGAAAAGAACAATCGAATAGTTGTCGTTGTACCGCTTGAAAGCAGCTTCCATCTTATGCAGACTCTCATCTATTCCCCTTCTGTTTGGAAGCTTTGTAAGAGTATCCGTCAAAGACTTTTTACGCTCTTTGTGCAAAGCCGATTCGAGTATACGAACCTTCTCCTGCAGCTCGTTTATACGTTTTTTGCTCTTTTTCATCTCTTCGCCAAGTATTTTCGTCTCTTTTTCAAGCGAAGTAGCCACCGCCAGCAGTTTTTTATGGATTACTTCGAACGAATCAGCTTTCAGGTTTATACTCTCAAGCTCGCTCTGAATAGCGCCCAAAACTTCTTTGTTTCCCTCACCGGTATCAATAACTCTTGCCAAAGCCAAATTGATATGTTCAATCACAGAATCGAGCTCTCCAATTTGCGTAATGACAGCTCTCTTATCCAGCTCCACCCTCTTTTTTATCATATGTTTCAAATCTTCAACCATCGCATCCGATGTAAGCAACTCCGGATTCGTTCTTATCTGTGCACTGATCGTAGCAAGCTCATCATTCATTCCGGATGCTATGGAGGGAGTCAGCGAAGCGATAATTATCTGTGCTACAACATCCAATCCATTGGGAGGCTGAGATTTTTTACCTTTTTGTCCGCCTCCGCTTTTGAAACAGCGCACAATATCATCCACCATAGATTCAAGATCGCTTTTATCAACTTTACAATAAGGGTCCAGTCTATCCAAAAAAGCGTCGCTGTACTCCATTACAAAACGGCTCCATCTCTCTGCGACAGAATCGATCTGTGCTTTGCCCGAACCGTTCGAGATCCTTTTGATATCTTCTCGCGCCATCTTTGCAGCATCCCTGTCATGAAGCAGCTCAATAGCTTGAAACAGTCTCCTGACGAGTATAAAATAGGCATTGGAAATTTCCGTACCTCTCTTCCCTCCATTGCGGCATATCTCAGATGCAAGATACTGGACCAACTGGTCTACGGTAGAGACATTACGTTTTCTGAGCTCTTTTTGAAGTTCCGCCGGAAGCCTTTTGAGAAACTTCTCTACCCGCCGACAATCTTCAACAATGACATTGGCCTTTTTCGCTTCTTTGCAGAAAGCCTCGCTGTAGACATCCGGAGTAAGATTTTCTCCTTTAGATTTCACTTCCTTCAGGGTTTTTTTGATAATTTCCTGGATTGTCATAAATCTTCTCCTCGCATAGCCATGCGTGATATGAAAGAATCCAATGCTTTTTGTGCGCCAAAACGGATTGCTTCAAAGCGTTTTGCATCAGAAATTACTGCATTGGGTTCTATCGGGAAGTCATAAAAGCCTGATACACTTTCAGATCCGCTCTTTTTCGGTGAAACATACCTCACATTCAGATTTACGCGGGCACGATAATAGACGGCATAACCGTTGGCATCGTATTGGATTGGCGAAAAAGAGACATTTTTGAAACGGATCCAAAGTCGTGTGGTCGCTTCACTTTTCTTCACTATTTTTGCATCGAAGCGGCTGACAATCGCTTCATTCATGGCATCTTTCACCAAAACGGCATTCTCGGGATCGCGCAGATAGACTTCAACCTCTGTATATATTTTATCTGTAAAAACATTTTCTGTATAGGCTGTCATGGGTTTGTACCCGCAACCTGTCAATAGTATAGATACAGACAAAGTAGCCGATATTGCAAGAAGCAGAACAGTTGCTGTTTTTCTCAAAACCCCACTTCCTGCACTATTTACTCCTTTTTTTTATCTATTTCACGACGATATTTACGAGTCTGCCAGGCACCAAAATCTCTTTTAGAACCGTTTTTCCCTCTATCCATTTCGGTACAGCCGATCTGGCAAGCTCCAATATATCTTCTTTTTTAGCATCCGGCGCCACCTCGATTTGTGCCCGCGGTTTTCCGTTTACCGATACAGCCATCGATATCGTTTCGACTTCAAAAACCTCTTCCCTTAACTCTATCAAGCCAAAATTGTTCCTACCGAAAAGCTTTTCACTTAAATCCCAACAAATATGCGGCACTATGGGCTCAAGCAGATTCAGCAGAATCCACATTCCTTCCTGCCATACCTGAACGTTCTGTTGTCTGTCCAGAGCGTTCAAAGCTTCCATGGATGCAGCGATAAGAGTGTTGAATGTGAATCGTTCGACATAAACATCTTCACTCTTTTTCAACGCTTCATACACTTTTTTTCTGGCCTCTTTTTCATCTTTGTCCAGATTGGAGTGTAAAATTTGCGGAAGAGTGGTACACGGTTCAATTTTACATGCCCTGTCAAAAAGTTTACGCAAAAAGCGGTTGGCCCCCTCTACCGCATTGTCATTCCACTCCAGCTCCTGCATTGGAGGTGCAGCAAAAAGAATGAAAAGTCTTGCCGTATCAGCTCCATACCTCTTTATCAGTGCATCCGGATCGACGACATTACCTTTGGACTTACTCATCTTGGCGCCATCTTTGAGCACCATTCCCTGAGTGAGAAGTCTTTTGAACGGCTCGTCTAAATTCACATACCCCATGTCTCTGAACACCTTTGTGAAAAAACGGGCATAAAGCAGATGCAAAATTGCGTGTTCGATACCCCCGATATATTGATCGACCGGCATCCAGTAATCGGTATCTTCTTTTGTAAAAGCCCTCTTTTCCCAAAGCCTTCTTGGAGTTGTAAAACGTAAAAAATACCAGCTCGACTGCACAAAAGTATCGAGCGTATCTGTCTCTCTTGTCGCATCCGTACCGCATTCGGGACATTTTGTATACTTCCAGGTTGGATGGTGATCGAGCGGGTTACCCTCTCCTGTTATCTGTACATCTTCCGGCAATGTAACGGGCAAGTTCTCTCTCTTTTCCGGTACTACTCCACATTTGGGACAGTGCACCATCGGAATGGGTGCCCCCCAGTAACGCTGACGGCTCACACCCCAGTCCTTGAGTCTGAAGTTGATCACCTTTTTGCCAAGCCCGTTCTTTTCAAACCATTTGATAATCGCCTCGATCGCCTCTTTTGAAAAAAGTCCGTCAAAACCGTCACACCCCTTTACAATACCCTCTTCGGTATACGCTCCATCATCCGGCAGTCCGCCCTCTTTTGGAAATATGACCGGCTTTATCGGAAGCCCGTATTTTTTGGCGAAATCGTAATCTCTACTATCGTGTGCCGGCACAGCCATTACTGCACCACTGCCATATTCCATAAGAACGAAATTGGCCACCCATACGGGAATCTTTTCTCCGGTAATTGGATGCAACACATAAACTCCCAGCGGTACACCCTCTTTTTCAGCCATATTACGCTCACGTACCGGCATTCGATGCATCGCTTCTATTCTCTTTTGCGAACTGTTGTCAAGCAGACCTTTTTCCAGCATGGCTTTTACAAGGGGGTGTTCAGGGGCGACAGCCGCATAACTGACTCCGCATATCGTATCTGGACGGGTCGTAAAAACTTTAAACTCTTCAATACCGGTTTTTTCCCGGCCCTCCTCATCGAGTCTGAAAGCGAACTCCAGCCCCACACTCTTGCCGATCCAGTTACGCTGCATGGTAAGAACTCTGTTTGGCCATCCGTTTTCCAGTTTTTTCAAATCATTAAGCAGCTCATCGGCATAATCGGTGATTTTGATGTAATACTGATACATCTCTTTTTGCACGATGGGAGTGTCACAGCGCCAGCAGCAGCCATCTATCACCTGTTCATTGGCCAAAACGGTCTGATCGTGCGGGCACCAGTTTAAAAACCCTTTTTTACGATAGACAAGGCCTCTGTTCCACATATCTATAAAAAATGCCTGTTCGTATTTGGTATATAGAGGATCACATGTTGCGAACTCCCGCTCCTTGGAAAAAGAGAGTCCCAAAGAGGCCAGCTCCTTTCGCATGTACTCAATATTTTCATAAGTCCATTTTTTGGGATGGATGCGGTTTTTTATAGCTGCGTTTTCAGCGGGCATTCCAAACGCATCCCAACCGATCGGATGCAAAACATTGTACCCTTTTTTACGCCAGTAACGTGCTATTGCATCTCCAATGGCGTAGTTGCGCACATGCCCCATATGTATTCGACCGCTGGGATACGGAAACATACTCAATATATATTTTTTGGGTCTGCTTTTGTCTTCATCGGGCTCGAAGCTTCTCTTTTCGTCCCAGAATCTTTGCCATTTTTTCTCAATCTCGGAAGGATTGTATTTCATTGAAAACTCTCATAATCGATGGGATAAAAAATGGATATTTCCCTTGGGATTCATCCATTTCCCATCATCCATCATACCTGATACGCAGCCGGATTCAATCCGAACTGCGTTATACCGTCCCTTGTTCATACATGGCCCGCATACGAGCCTTCTCCTCTTCCCGTCGTCTCTTTTCGGCAAGTTTTTTTCGATATTTTTCGACATTGAATCTCATCACCATCAACAATGGAGAAGCGATAAAGATGGAGCTGTAGGTTCCGACTACGATACCTATAAGCAGAGTAAAGCTGAAGCCGTGAATTATCTCTCCTCCCATCAAAAACAGCGTCAAAACCACGAAGAAGGTGGTAAGCGAAGTAAGCGTGGTGCGAGAGAGAGTTCTTGTTACAGACTCGTCAATTACATCTGTAAGCTTGGAACTGCGTACAGAAACAAGGCCTTCTCTTATTCTGTCAAAGACAATTATAGTATCATTCAAAGAGTATCCAAGAATAGTCAAAAGTGCCGCCAGTATATCCAGGTTTACCTCTACATCAAAGAGCACTATAGCACCCATAGCTATGGATACGTCATGAATCAGTGCGACTACGGAAGCGATGGCGAAACGCCACTCAAAACGAAAAGAGACATATATCAAAATACCGGCTATAGCCAAAACAAGGGCCATGATTCCCTTTTCCCGCAACTCGTTTCCGACCTTTGGGCCGACCATATCTACACGCCTGATCTCGAATTTGCCGGTACTCTTCAAAAGTTTCCTGGCTTCATCTCCGATATCCATACCCAGCTGTTTGCTGCTGGTGCGCACTTTAATAACGATCTCATCATCACTGCCGAAAAAATTTACCGAGGCTCCTTCGAAAATTTTGGATGATCGAATCGCTTTGCGCACTTTGTCAATCGGCGCTTTCTCTTCATATTTGACCTGAACTACAGTACCACCGGCAAAATCGATTCCAAGGTTGAAACCTTTTGTATAGATCAAAAAATACGAAGCCAGTACAAACACAAAGGAGATCAAGAAAAAAATCTTCGACTTCGCCATCAGAGGGATAGGTTTTTTATATCTAAACAGTTCCATCAGTTATCTCCCTTTCAAAGTCGAACCATAAAAAAGTGCACCGCTCTTTTCGGCAGGTGACTCCCAATATAAAAGAGTTTTACGAACCGATAATCTATTTGGCATCGCTCTCTCCTGCGCTCTTGACGCCAAACCATACATTCAGTCTGTTTTTGCGGATTTTGGATTCAAGCATCTGCCATATACCGTGGGTTCCCAATATTGCCGTGAGCATCGATGCAAGAATACCGATACTCATGGTGATGGCAAAACCTTTTATCGGGCCTGTGCCGTATGCATACAGAACAACCGCTGCGATCAGTGTTGTAATGTTGGCATCCAGGATCGCGCTGAAAGCGTTGGCATAACCCTGCTCTATTGCCTTCACGATACTTTTTCCTTCATACAGCAACTCTCTTATCCGTTCATTTATGATAACGTTCGCATCCACTGCCATACCCACGGTAAGCACGATACCCGCCATACCTGGTAGAGTCAATGTAGCCCCGAAAAGAGCCATGATAGCCAGAATCAGAAAAAGATTGACTATCAGTGCCACATCTGCTACGACCCCGGCAATTCCATAATAGAAAATCATAAAAAACACTACCGCTACAAATCCTGCAATCAGAGCGATCATCGAAGCTTTGATGCTGTCTGCACCAAGGCTGGGGCCCACACTTCGCTTCTCTTCCATGAAAACAGGTGCAAGCAGTGCACCGCTTCGAAGCGCAATTGCCACGTCGTGTGCCTCTTTTACGCTGAATCCTCCGGAAATCTGCCCACTGCCTCCGCCGATACGCTCTCGTATAACCGGCGCACTGTAGACTTTGTTATCCAAAACCACGGCAAGCCTCTTGCCTATGTTTTTACCGGTAAAATCTCCAAAAATCTGTGCACCCTGGGAGTTGAGGGAAAAATTGATTACCGGCTGGTTGTTTTGATCGAAAGCGACACGTGCATCGGTGAGCATGGAGCCGTCCAGTATAGGTATCTCTTTCACAAGATATTTGCGCCCGTCCTGTGCGCCCTCCAAAATCAGATCTCCATACCTGGCAGCTTCCGCGGGAGTCATGTTGTCAACATTTGCCGCCCTCTCTTCGTCGATAGCCATAAGTTGAAGATGTGCGGCTTTGGCTATCAGTTCTCTGATTCTTTGCTCCTGTTCCGGAGTTTTTATTCCCGGCACTTCCACCAAAATCTTCTCTTTGCCCTGCTTTGCCACTGTCGGTTCCGCAAGTCCGAACTGGTCGAGCCTGTTGCGGATCGTATCTACAGCCTGGGTAATCGCATATTTTTTGATCGTCTCTTTCTCTTCCGGTGTGAGTGCAACGGTATACTTCAAGCCATCTTTTAAAACGGTTATCCCTTCCGTTTTTTTCAAAATAGCATCCATTTTCGCTATATCATCCTTATCGAGAAGCTCAAAACGAATGTTTCCATTTCGGACTTTGAACTCATCGATAATCAGATCCTTGTCTTCGGCTGCATATTTTATGGAAGATGCCAGTGATTTGACTTTGGAGCGGATCGCCTCATCCGTGTCGACTCCAAGCAGCATATGCAAACCACCCTGCAGATCCAGGCCAAGAGTGATTTTGGGACCCTTTTGTGTTTGAAGGAGCGACGGAGTCGAAAGGGCTACTCCAAATATTGCCGCGGCTATAAAAATCAGAACACGATAGTTAAGCTTCATCCTCAATCTTTCTTGCGACGTAGTCAGATGCAAGCTTGACAATCGTTTCGTCATTAAGCTTAATTTTGATAAACTTCTCTTCGGGTTTGATCACTTCAGCTATGAGCCCTCCGGTGGTTACTATTTTGTCACCTTTTTTTAACGAGGCTACCATCTCTTTATGTTGTTTGGCCTGCTTTTGCTGCGGGCGAATCACCAGAAAATAGAAGATTGCAAATAAAACTATAAGCGGTAACAATGAGGTTAAAATATTTCCCTGTGCGGCTGCATCCATCTGTAATCCTTGTTTTTGAAAATTAAGATGCGCTATTTTAACACTCTTACACTAAGTTTAGGCTTTCTTTCCGCACTTTGTGCCTCCGTTTTCATTTATCTGTTTCATTTCAGCCTTGTTTTTCCATGGTTGCAGACATTTTTGGCTCTTTTGGCGATCTATTCGTGGCTAACTCTCCCTCGCCCCGCACTTTTTTGGAGCGGCTTTTTTACGGCTCTATTCTGGTTTTGGTGGATAGGACTCAGTTTTCGTTATTACGATTTGGCGTGGATGATTCCTTTCGTAATATTGGCTATAGCTTTAATATATGGAACAATATTCTGGATTATCGGTTTTTTACCACATCTCATATGGCGGGCCGCAGCATTTGGAATGATAGAGTGGCTGCATCCTTTGGGATTCGACTGGTTCAGGCCTGCACTCCTTTTTACAAACTCTTTGTTTGGAGACGCTCTCTGGCAACTTTGGATCGTTATAGTAGTTTTGACCCTTTTCATTATCGTCCGAAGTCCCTGGCGATGGCTTATACTGTTCGGGCTGTTTGCAGCTGTGCACCTTCCGCAAAAGAGTGAGGCTCCGAAACTTCCCATCAAGCTTGTTCAGACATCCTTGAACCAAAGAGACAAGTGGAATCCACATTATCGGATGCCTATCGTCCATAGCAATATCGCCCATATAAAAGAGGCACAAAAGAGTGGCTACCGGGTGGTGATACTTCCAGAAAGCGCTTTTCCGCTCTATCTGAACCTGGATACAGGCCTTATGAAAAAGTTATCCGATCTGAGCGATAAAATCACCATAATCACCGGAGCACTCTACTATAAAGACGGCAGATCATACAACTCTACATATCTTTTTCAGCGTGGACATCTAAAAATCATGCACAAAGTTGTTCTGGTGCCTTTTGGCGAAGAGATACCTCTGCCATACTGGATCGGCAAGTGGATCAACAAAATATTTTTCAACGGTGCAAGTGATTACACTACAGCATGCAAACCGAGCGATTTTTATATGCTCGGGCGCAAATGGCGCAATGCGATCTGTTACGAAGCCACCAGCGATAGACTGTATGAAAACAGCCCGGAGTATATGGTGGCCATAAGTAACAACGCCTGGTTTTTGCCATCCATAGAATCGGCTCTGCAGCGACTCCTTCTTCAGCTTCAGGCAAATCGCCACAATACCACTATCTACCACTCCACAAACGGCCCCATAACATCAGTAATCACACCACATTGAAACTGAGTAATTCAATTTTATTATTTCTTATGCTACTATCATACATACGAGACACTTTCTGCTCAGACCGCACGTCAAATAGAAAGTTTTAGATTTACTGTAAGGAGTAGTGGAAAATGAAAATTGCAAAAGATGTTACAGATTTGATCGGCAATACACCGCTGGTACGACTCAACGGCCCCAGTAAAGATACCGGTTGTACGATTTTGGGTAAATGCGAATTCATGAATCCAGGTGGATCTGTCAAAGACAGAATCGGTAAAAACATGATAGAAAGAGCTCTTGAGCGTGGAGTCATAGACAAAAACAGCACCATAATAGAGCCGACAAGCGGAAATACCGGAATCGCATTGGCAAGTGTCTGTGCAGCGAAGGGGATTCGCCTCATACTGACTATGCCCGAATCCATGAGTATCGAGAGAAGAAAGCTTCTCAAAGCGCTGGGAGCCCAACTCGAACTCACCCCTGCGTCAGAAGGTATGCACGGAGCGATTGAACGCGCAAAAGAGATAAAACAGGAGATAAAAAACTCCTTGATTCTACAGCAATTTGAAAATCCGGACAATCCGGAAATACACCGTAAAACTACAGCCGAAGAGATTCTTCGCGACACGGATGGGAAAATAGATATATTCGTTGCGGCAGTAGGAACTGGAGGAACCATAACAGGAGTCGGTGAAATACTCAAAGAAAGAGACCCATCCATAAAAATTTTTGCCGTCGAGCCGACAGGGTCTCCAGTGCTCTCCGGAGGCAGACCTGGACCTCACAAAATACAGGGAATCGGAGCCGGATTTATTCCAAAAATCCTCGATACAGAAGTCTACGAAGAGGTTATCAGAGTCACCAACGAGGAGGCTTTCTCCGTAAGCAGAAAGATAGCGAAAGAGGAAGGGCTTTTGGTTGGAATATCTTCCGGCGCAAACGTGCATGCCGCCATGCAAATCGCCCTGCGCCCGGAAAACAGAGGCAAAACGATTGTTACTGTTCTATGTGACACAGGCGAACGTTATTTGAGTACGGAGCTTTTCAGCGAAGAGGCGTAAACAATTTCCATTTATAATGTTCTATGTTTCCGGTGGCCGCGCATTTCGAAAAGACCCTGTTGTAAACAAGGCTCAAAGGAGAATTTTCATGCTTTTTGAGACTATATGCATCCAGAACGGATCGATACAGCATCTATCGTACCATCAGGCGCGTTTCGATATGAGCAGAGCGGAACTTTTTGGAAACGATTGTGAAAAACTGGAACTTGGAAGAGTCATACACCCACCGGTACGCTCCGGCATATTCAAATGCCGAATCGTTTATGATGCCGACATTTTGGATATTGGTTACGAACCATATGTTCCAAGAGAGGTAAGAAAGTTGAAAATAGTGGAGTCATCCATCGGATACGCCCATAAATTTACAAACCGGGATGAACTGAACGGGCTTTTTGAAAAAAGAGGTGATGCAGACGATATACTGGTGGTACGCAACGGACAGATAACGGACACTTCCATAGCGAATATCGCATTTTACAATGGTCACAGATGGATAACTCCGAAACTCCCTCTTTTGCGTGGCACCACCAGAGAAAGATTGGTACGGTGCGGATTTCTTCTACCCAGAGAGATCAAAGTTGACGAAATAGGGCGCTTCGAAAGATTCGCTCTTTTAAATGCAATGATAGGATTCGAACCTATAGAAAATGGTATAATCATCGATTAATAGTGAAAAAAAGACAAAGAAGGCCGAATGATCGTTGAATTGGTAGGAAAACCGGAGTTCGAAAACATGATGGAGTCCCACATAAAAGAGATCCTTGGCTTTTTGCTGGATACAAACACTCCTTTTGGTCTGCTCACCAATATAGAGTATGCAGATTTCAATCCGCAACTTCCCACAGAACTTTCAGATAAACTTCAAAAGATAACACTTTTTATGATAGCGGGATATACATTTGAAAGCTTCAAAATAGATGCCGATTCATTATCTTTCGAAGCCGGTTTCGGACCTCATAATTTTGGAAGCATAATATCTATGCCCATTCTATCTGTCTTGCAGATTGTGGTTGAAGAGACACCTTTGTTGATAAATCTTGCACTGCCCAGAAAAGAGAGAACGGAAAAAGAAGAGAGCGTCGGCGTAAAAAGTTCACTTGAAGCATTACTCAACAACCCAGAGAACAGAAGATTCGTCAAAAAGAGCGATAAAAGAGTAAAACCGGACCGCCAAAAAGGCGATTAGCACTTCGCCTGCTGAAGATAGCCTACGACATTTTCGATGAATGCATCGTGCTTCCTCTCTTTTGAATATGCAATGTAGAGTTTTCTTTTTATACGATGGCCTCTTATCTTCGATTCGTAAAGAAGGCCGTTTTCAATTTCGTCAGCGATTGCAGAATGCGATATCACAGAAACTATAGGCGGCTTGTTCTCGTCTTTGTCAGCCTTTAAAATGGAAACTTTCAGAGTCGATGTACTGTCCACCTCATACAGGACATCGAGAGTGTTGCAGTCAAAACCTATCTCTTCGAACACCTCTTTGACGAGCCTTCTTGTATGTGACAGTTCGTTACGGCATATCCATCTGAACTTTTTCAGATCGTCCGGCTTCAGTGACCTGGGAAGCGGCCGATTGCTGAATATAACCAGCTCATCATCAAGCCATTCACGGTAGATTACGTCATCTTTGAAAACCGGTGACTCTATCAGCCCGAGATCTATCTTTTGATCGAGTATGTCATCTATAACTTGTGCGGAAAGTTCTACTTTGACCTGTACGTCATTGTGTATGACATCTTTGATATTGTTCAGACATTTGCCGGGAATGACAAAATTTCCTATCGTGAAAGAGGCTCCGATCCTGAAAGTGATCTCCTTGTTGATAATCTTTATCAAATCTTTTTCGGCATTGTTTATGCACTTCTCCAGGCGCAACGCTATACGATACAGATCTTCACCCTCTTTGGTAAGAATTACACCGTTCTTCTTGCGCTCTATAACTTTGCAATCGAGATATTTTTCTATAAACTTGATCTGCTGTGTAACTGCCGGCTGTGAAATACCGAGTTTTGCCGAAGCCTTGGAAAAACTGTGTTCACGAATGACTGTCAAAAACGTTTCGAGCTTTGCAAAATCTTTTAGCATAATCTGCCCTTAATATTTTTATTCATTATTCTACCGAATTATTTTTCCAAAAGCAATAATTTTTATTTATCCTTCCTATGCTTGCAAGCACCTTCTGCAAGAGGCCATCACCCCTTTTACGGGGCTAACCTGATTATCAAAAAAATTTTGGTATACTAAATTTAACTACATCGGCTATCAAGCGTCGGTAGATACCGCTACTGCTTCATTGAAGGTCTTTTTTACTGAATACAAAAGCCTTTGGAAGCCATATTTTGAAAAAGAATAAAGAAAATAGATCGATGGACAAGATATTAGAACAACTAAATCCACAACAGCGTGAAGCAGTCAGCCATATCGACGGACCAATGCTCATTCTTGCAGGAGCGGGCAGTGGAAAAACAAAGACCATCACTTCCAGACTTGCCTACCTTCTTTCAATTGGAATAGACCCCGCAAATACATTGACCCTGACATTCACCAACAAAGCCGCTTCACAAATGCGCGAACGCGCATTGTCCCTGATAGAAAATCCTGTATATCCTCCTCTTTTGTGCACTTTTCACAAATTCGGACTTCTTTTTTTAAAGTTCAACATAGAAAGACTGAATCGCAAAAACGATTTCATAGTCATAGATACAGACGATAAAAAGCGCATCATCAAACAGATCAGCAAAGAGCTTCCTACGCCGCTTGTGGCAAGTGAGATATCACGCTACAAAAACTCTCTCATAGATCCTCTTCAGGCGATAGAACAGGCCGAACATCCAAATTACAAGACAGTCTCCAGAATTTACAAAACCTACCAGGAGTATCTTGAAGAAAACAATCTTGTCGACTTCGACGATCTTTTAATGCTGACCTATAAAATTCTGGATAAAAATGAAGATATAAAAAGCAGCATAAGCAAAAGGTATCTCTATATCATGGTCGACGAATATCAAGATACCAATGAACTGCAGCTTCAACTGCTTAAAAAACTGTGCCATACCCATACCAATCTCTGTGTCGTTGGAGATGACGATCAGAGCATTTACGGGTGGAGAGGGGCAAACATCAAAAACATACTGGGGTTTTCCGATATGTTTGAAGGCACGAAAGTGATAAAACTTGAAAACAACTACCGCTCCACAGAAGAAATACTCTGCGCAGCCAATCTCTTGATAAGACACAACCGTGGACGGCTTGGCAAAACGCTTGTAAGCACAAAAGGGAAAGGAAAACCTGTTACCCTCTTTCAGAGCCATGATGAGAACGAAGAGTCTGACAAAATAGCACAAGCTATCAAGCAGCTTATACAAAGTGGCGTTCCGGCAGGTGAAATAGCGGTACTCTATCGAATAAACGCCCTTTCCCGCTCTCTTGAAGAGGGCCTGAATCGTGCCGGAATAGCTTACCAGCTCGTCGGCGGCATGCGCTTTTATGAAAGAGCGGAAATAAAAGATATTATCAGTTATCTAAGAATCATTGCCAACAGTCATGATGATTTCAGTTTCAAACGTGTCATAAACCGTCCAAAACGGGGAATAGGAAAAGCCACGATAGAAAAAATTGAGAAAGCGGCGTTCGAACGTCGTCAGTCGCTTTGCCAGTTTCTTGGCGAAACTCCCAAATCGGAGCTTTCCGAGCTTATCAACAAAAAGGCTTATGCCTCTATCAACCGCTTCATTAACGATCTTGAAATTCTGCAAGAGACTCTTGAGCGATCGATTATGGAGTTTATAGAGATACTGGAACCTACAATCGGCTTGAAGGAGTATTATGCAGCAATGCCTGACGGGATGGACCGTATTTTGAACCTTGACGAATTTTATGGTCTTTTTCGTGATATGGTCAAAAAAAATCCGGAGATGACACTGGATGCCTTCTTGAACGAAATATCTCTTCAAAGCGATCAGGATCAGCTAAAGGGTGAACAGATTTCCATAATGAGCGTGCACGCATCGAAAGGGTTGGAGTTTGCCCATCTTTTCGTAATAGGGATGGAGGAGGAGTTTTTTCCGCTACTTGGAGACGGCTGCGATATTGAAGAGGAGCGAAGACTCGGATATGTGGCCATAACCAGAGCGAAGGAGACACTCACACTCTCTACCGCTCAAAGCCGTTTTCACAAAGGGCGCAGAAAACAGCTTGAAAAAAGCCGATTTCTCACTGAAGCCGGCTTGATAGAGGGTTCACTGGTAATAGAAAAATCGGTAGGGTACAAGAAAGGAGATCTCGTTAAACACAAGCTGTTTGGAATAGGGCGCGTTTTAGGTGTTTCACGGGCGGGCCGGGATTTCAAATTACAGATAAACTTTGGTGGAGACAGAAGAGAAATTCTCTCTTCATTTGTAGAAAAAGTCTGATTTTGAGTATGAAACAAGCCTATCATACAACCACTTCACAGCCCCAAACACCATGTACCAACCGTCTATTTGTAGCAAAAAAACCTATTTTTGTCAGTTCGAACTCCTTTTTGTCTCGAATAAAACGGCGCTACGGCATAAAAAAGGCCGGTTTTTCCGGAACTCTCGATCCTTTTGCATGCGGAGTCATGATCATAGCGTTCGGGCAGTATACGAAACTTTTCCGTTTTCTAAAAAAAAGCCCAAAAACATATCATGCAACATTATGGCTTGGCACACGAAGTGACACTCTCGATATAGAAGCCGTAAGAGAGATCTATTCCGTACCGCCTCTGGATGAAAAAAGAGTCATTCATGCCGTAGAGTCTCTTGAAGGAGAGTTTCACTATACACCCCCGAGCTACAGCGCCAAACGTATAGATGGGAAACGTGCCTATGAGCTGGCCCGTTCAGGAGAAGAAGTGGTGCTTTCCAAAAGCAGGTCGGTAATATACAATATCCGGTTATTGCACTATCGGCATCCTTTCATCACTTTCAGCGCGGACGTAAGTGAAGGGACCTATGTACGCTCGATAGGTGAATCGATCGCAGAAAAATTAGGATGCACCGGCGCGTTGAGCTATCTTGAACGTATCAAAGAGGGGGCCTTCGAATATGAAAATGAGAAGGCACTGAATCCACTGGATTATCTCAAACCCCCTCCAAACCGGTATCTCGGCAATCCGGAAGATCTGATCCTGGGCAGAAAGCTTTGCGCCTCAGCATTCGAAAATCGGACACCCGGCCTATATCACACCGTTTTCGGTAAATATTTTGCTATCATAAAGTTAGATAACGGCGACCGGGTCGCCTATCTGCTCAACAAGGTGAAACTATGCTCGTATTGACACGCAAAAAAGATGAAGCTATCCGTATCGGCGACAATATAGTCATCAAAATAATTTCATGCGACAAGCAGGGGGTACGAATCGGAATCGAAGCACCGGAGGATATAACTATTTTGAGAGAAGAGCTCTTTTTGGCTGTAAGCGAAGAGAATGTAAAAGCATCGAAAAATGCTCCTTCACAACTATTGAACACACTCAAGAAAAAGCTCTCAAAATCATGAAGCGTCATGCTCCCGCAAAGATAAATATCTTTTTAAAAATTATCGGAAGACGTGGAGGTTATCATGAGATTCGCTCCCGCTTCATACGTGTCGACCAACTTTTCGATACTCTATATTTCAGAAAAAAAACCAAACCCTCCGCCTCATTCGAACTCATTTGCGATACTGCACTACCAAGACAAAACAGCGTGAGCGAAGCGTACCGTTTGTTGAAAAAAGAGGTGCCAAAAATTGAAAAATTTTTCAAAGAGTACGCTGTTTTGCTTGAAAAAAGAATACCGCAGGGAAGCGGGCTTGGTGGAGGAAGTTCGGATGCGGCCTCTTTTTTGCATCTGTGCAATGAAGTTTGCGGATTGAATTTGTCAAAAAAGAGGCTGGCGCTTATCGGGGAGAGGGTGGGGGCGGATGTGCCGTTTTTCATATATGGCTACCAAAGTGCCAATGTAGAAGGTATAGGAGAAATCATATCCCCATTTGAAGAAGAGCAGATCAAACCGACACTTTTGACGCCTCCTATACACTGCAATACCTCTATCGTTTTCAAAACTTTCAGAAGCCTGTTTTCAGACAAAATAGATAAGTATGCCGGTAAGAAGTGGTTGCAGCTTACAAGCAGGGAGCTACTGGAAAAGATACCTCCCAAAAAGGCAAACGACCTTTTTGATGCTGCACTTTATAGATACCCACAGCTACAGGAATATGTTTTGCCGAATCAATTTCTCAGTGGCAGTGGGAGTACGCTTTTTTCTCTAAACTGAACAAACCTTTTTCTTATACAACTACACTCTGGTATAATATAATTTTTAAAAAACCGTGACAAGAAGTCCTTTCCACCGCGTAAAGGTCCGGAGTCCCCGAAAGAGAAGAATGTCGATAAAAATCGTAGCCAGAAATAAAAAAGCCTTTCATGAATACGAAATTCTGGAAAAGCTCGAAGCTGGTATCGAACTGCTGGGCAGTGAAGTTAAGTCGATTCGCATGGGACGGGTAAATCTTAAAGACAGTTATGTGCGTATAATCAAAGGGGAAGCCTGGGTTTTCGGTATGCATATAACGTTACTCGAAAGTACGAATCCTCATTACAAACCAGATGAAAAACGTCCCAGAAAACTTCTTCTTCACCGCAAACAGATCGACAAATGGTATGGAAAAACAAAACAGGAGGGGTTGACAATAGTACCCTTGATGCTCTATTTCAATGAAAAAAACCGCGTCAAACTTCAGATTGCCCTGGCAAAAGGTAAAACGCAGCGGGACAAAAGAGAGACTCTCAAAAAGAAGGCTGCCGATCGTGAAGCGCGGGCAGCAATGAAAAATTATTAGGAGAAGCCATGTTTTCAGCACTGAAAAAACAGAAAAAAGCAGAAGAACTCGTTGAAGAGGCTCGGCAGATTATTGAAGAGGCCGATAAGAAGAGCTCACTCGCAAAAGAGAAGCTTGAAAATATTGTTGCGCAAGCCGACGAAATTCATAACAATCTCGCTCAAAAAACGTTGAAAAGTTTCCAGGAGCTTTTTTTCAGGATAAAAGGTGTGGAGCCTATCGAAACTGCAGATATAACACAACGTCCTTACACTTCACAACTGCAGGTGATTTCAGAACGCCTCGCTGAAATTGAGCCGGTGGAGATAAACGATGTCAAGAGAGGAAAATTTCCCGCAATTCTCGCATCTCTTGCAGCCATGATAATAACCGTCATAGCCGGATTCGCCATCGCCTTTGTTGCGACAGGAACTCCTTTGAATCTCCAGAGTGCCACTTCGACGGAAACTTTGATGAAACTGTTGACATGGATAGGAGGAGGGGCGTTTGGCTATCCTGAAGCTTCTGTCCAGCTTGGAATTATAGGACTTGGCATTGCAGCAATAATCGCAGCTTTTATAGTTTGGTCGATCTGCATGTCCAAAAGCTCGGGGAAGAATCTGCAGGCTGCACAGCAGAGTCATACAGATGCAAAAAACTATCACGACCGTAAAGAGTTTTTTGCTACGGCTATGCAAAATATGAATGAAGAAATCTCTCAATTCAACAAAATTCTGGAGACTTTTGATATCTTTTTGCAAGAATACAATGCCACAATCAACCGTATCCTCTTTACCGAAGATGATGAATTTGAAAATTTCAAAAACGATTCGAAACTGATAATCGAAAGAGCGGCTGCAACTGCGGAAGCTGTCATCCCGCTTTTAAACATCGCGATAACAGCCTCTGACGGCACCCCTTCCAAACAGCTTTCTGTTGCAATTGCAAAAGGAGAGCTTTACAAGAGAGCACTTATAGAACAAAAACCTCTCCCGGATACTACGGTCGAAGAGGAGGATAAAAGCGAAATTCCGATTGAAACGTCTAAAGACGAAAACGGCAAAAAAGAGCCGACCAAAATGGGTGAAAGCGGCTCTAATCTATAATTTTAGCTCTAATAATAGTGACCGGCCTTAATGGTCGGTTCTGTCTGTTTACTCCCGTCTCAGAAATCCTGATGACAACATCCATTCCCCTCTTTACATACCCAAAAATTGTATGTTTACCGTTAAGCCACGGGGTCCGTGCGACGGTAATAAAAAACTGGCTTGCGTTGGTATTTCTGCCAGCATTGGCCATAGCAAGAATCCCAGGCCTGTCAAACAGTACATTCGGCGCAAATTCATCTTTGAACGGTCTGCCCCATATAGACTCGCCTCCCATCCCTGTACCGGTCGGATCTCCGCCTTGAATCATAAAGTCTTCTATTACTCGATGAAACAACGTGGAATCGTAGTAACCCTCTTTTACGTGTGTCAAAAAGTTTTCACTCGCCAACGGTGCTATATCGGGTCTGATTTCAAGAGTTATATCACCCATATTGGTCTCTAAGAGCACACTTGGATACTCTTTTGCATTTCCGGCAAAAAGCACAGAAACAAAAATCATTGCAATAAGTATAAAACGTTTCATTAAAGTTGCCTTTCAGGTTGATTGTCTATATGTAAAACAGATAGTTATTTTAGCAAAAAATATCTCAGGCATGTCAGCTAAAGTGGTTTTAAAAG
>WFUN01000037.1 GCA_015484905.1 Hydrogenimonas sp.
AATTACAATAGCGATAGAGACTGCAACTATTATGGCTATAAATGTCTTTTTCATTTAATATCGGATCTGTTTCGACAATATGTTTCGTATATATCGAGTGAAAAAAAAGTGAACATTCGATCGTCTCCTGACAACAGTTTGGCCTTTTGCAAACAAAAAAACGGATTTATTATACTACAAATGGATAAAAAATAGATCCAAATATTTTGTTGCAAAAACGGTAAATTATAAAACGGACTTTTTGGAAATTTGTTAAGTGTTGGATTTTAAAAGTAGAAGAGCCCGACCTTAAATAGTTCTATAAAATCGGCACAGTCAAAAATGTAAGGCCGTTGGCCTATTTTTTATGACACCTTTTACAGACTTTAAATGGAGTGGAGCCGGTAGTACGCAGGAGAAAAGGTCCTTTGGAGCCGTGAGGATTGTGGCAGCTAGAGCATACCAGCTCGCGTCCTGGACGTGAAGGATCGGGCCAGCCACGTGTCGGATGTCCGCCTTTGTTTCTTGAAAAGACAAAAGAGCTTATCACATGCTTCCCGGAGGTTTTTTCGGCATGACATGTCGTACAAAGCTGCCATATCGGCTTTCTCAAAAAAAAGGCGTTCGGTGAAGAGTGTGGGTTGTGACATTTGTTGCAACGTCCGGATTTTGTCGGCCCATGGTCCGACCTGTTGTGTACCATGTTCTCTTCAAGCCTTTGATGGCACTGGAAACAGCGGTCGGCTATGGGATCCGGATGAAGATATCTGCTTTTTTCCTTCTCCTGCAGGTTGTTCTCTCCCGTTTTTCCGTTATGGCAGACTGTGCACATAAAATTGACCGAAGGAGCGTGACCGTTTTTTCTGGAAACAAGTACTTTGTGACAGGTGTAGCAGTTGGAATCCTTGGGATTTTCCAGTACCTGAAACTCATTTTCCGGTGAGCTCTTCACCTTGAAATCGGGATTCATATCGTGACATTTTGTACAGCTTTTTTCTTCGTTGCCACTGTTATGAAAAAAATATTTTTTATATCCGTATGGAGCTTCGTCAGCCCCCTCATAGACTTCCGATCTATAAAATACTTTTACCGATTTTTGCACCGTGCGGTTGTCTTCGGTGTGTGCTGTTACAGATATGTTGTTTTCAGCCAATTTGAGTTTTATATTTTTGCAGTAGTAGCCTGACTCTGGAATATTTTTGATAACGAAGCGTTCGCCGGTTGTACTGTTAATCTCTATATTTTTGATTTTTCCGGCGGAAAATTTTATAACGAGGGGAGCGAAAGCATCATCGAAGATGGAATGGTTTTTTGGCAGTTCTATTTTCAATAGATCCGATTTCGCATACCCCCCGGTCAGAATCAATAAACCGAGGAGAAGAGAGGCGAATGCCCGTTTTCTCCTCATCGTCTCTCCTTATTTGGTGTTGACAATAGGTTTTTCTCTGTCGTAATAGCGTCTTGCATGACAAGCCGGTGCGCACGATCCGCCGGTCGGAGTCTCTATAAATCTGATCGGGAAGTTGATCTTTCCGAATTTGGTCTTTTTTCTCAGGTGATGAGGATAATCTTTCGTTCCGTGGAAATCGTGGCAAGCACGGCATGTGCGGCCTTTTTTCTTGTCAACATGAACATAATGGAGGTTTTGTGTTCCATTTCTGAAGTTTGTATATTCGGTAGTCTCCTTTTCGGATATCTTTTTCGATTCATGACACTCGAAACAGATATAGTTTTTGGTATCGAAATTTGCATAGAACGTAGCCGGGAAAGGTTTTTTAAGCATTCTGAAATTATTGCTTCCGTGCGGGTTGTGACACATTGCGCAATCTCCCCACTGTATCGGACCGTGCCAATCCGGATTCTCTTTCAGATGTTTTGCCATGTTTATGAGTTTTGCTCCGTCCTCATCTCTTTTTAGAGGTTGGTTGTGACACTTCAGACACATATTCATGATGCTGTCAGCTTTGAGCATTTTTGGCTGTCCTGTACCGTGCGGATCGTGACACTCCTGGCACCCATTGGGTTTGTTTATGGCGCCGTGCTTGTTTTTGGAGGTCTCTATACGCTCTTTTTTATCGACATGACACATAACACAAAGATCTTTTTTTCCGTCCGCTTTGAGCTGGAACTTAAAATCTTCGGTGTGCGGATCGTGGCAGTTGATACACTGATCTTTTACCGGTGGGTGAATATTTTGGGTTTTATGTAAAAACTCCCCTTTTGCAGTATGACATGATGTACAAAGCTCGTTTATGTTGGATGCAACGAGCAGCCTTTTGTTTTTCGATTTATGTGGATTGTGGCAGGCTGTACATGCACCGGCGGCGACAGGACCGTGAACGAACTTTTTGCCTTCTTTGAGATCTTTGTCGTGACACTGATAACACAGATCCGGAGGATCCATCACAAGATCGTAGTTTTTGCTCTTGTCCGGATTGCTGTCTTTATGGCAGACGGTACAGTCTCCCCATTCGTATGGAGGGTGTAGCACTTCTGTTTCCGAAAGAAGATAAGGTTCAAAAAAGGGCTCTTCGCTCTTTTTTTGCGGCTTTGGAACTTCGGCTGCGGCAGGGGTTGGCTCCTGGGCAGTCGCAGTTGTTTGCTCCTGGCTTTGCGAACTCTCTGTCTGATTCTGTTCAGCAGCAAGCGCTTTTTCTGTTTTGACTGCGGCGTCCTGTTCGGCTCTATTCTCTTTTGACGGAGTTGTACATCCGGTCAGCAGCAGTAAGGTAAAAATCGTCGAAATGACGAACATTCTTTTGATGAAAGCTCTCATCCTCTTCTCCCTTTTTCAAGTTTTTGTTGTCTTTAATGCCAAGTGTTATGCATCGAATTTATATAAAGAAATTAATTGTACATTAAAAATCTGAATGATAATAAAAAACTTCAGATGTGTCAAGAAAATATTTGCCACAAGAATCCTTTTTACGGGATTTCAAAAACCCAAATGCATTATTTGTTTTTATGTATACTCGTAAGATAGTACGCAAGGGCTCTGTAATCTTCTTCAAACATGTTTTTGGTCTTGTACAGTTGCGGCTTCATTATTATAAATCTTTGAGGATCTATAATGGGTCTGGCGTCGCCTTTTAAAAAATCTATCAATCTTCGCTCGTTTCCAAGATAATGAATCGCGATCGTTTCAAGCGAAGGTCCGACGCTTGCAGCATCGTTGGTTGGCGCATGGCATATATTGCAGCTATATTTGAAAAATATCTCTTTGCCTCTATCGGTCAGATCCATCTGTGCATGTACAAATACCAGCATAGCAGAAAGAACAAGCAGTTTTTTCATTCGGTTTTCCCTTCATAAGACTACAAATTTGTAAACCCCATACCGGATTTATACACTTTTTTTGTAAAACTTCTGTAAAAAACCGATATTTTCTTTTTAAGAAAAGATGAATAATCCAAGCATATGCCTAAATAAAAAATATTTGACCCATTTTATCGATTCTTTCTAACGTTTTAAAAAAAATAGTCGATATTTGAAAATGATATTTTGAAACGGAGAGTGGGATGTTGGAGAGTTTGGACTTCTTTTTGGACCATTTGTTGTCATATTTTGTAGAATTCATAGAAGTGATATTATTGATTGTAATAATAGGGTTGATAAACCTGTATATATATGACAGATATGTTCAAAGAAAACATCAGCTTCTTATAAACTATCCTATCATTGGAAGGTTCAGATATCTTTTTGAAACTCTCAGAGAGCCTCTGCGTCAATATTTTGCCGAAGAGACCTTTTATGAATCGAGAGACAAGGTAGAGTGGGTATATAAAGCTGCGAAAAATCTGCCCAATTTTATGTCCTTTTCTGTTTCGCAACCTTTTTCGAGCTCTAGGTTTATCATCAAACACTCGTCACATGTACTCAACGATGATGAGGTGGATGAAGATTTTAGCGTTCTATTCGGAAAAAACAGGCCTATACCTTTTCGCTCCAAAAGTCCGATAATCCGTTCGGCTATGAGTGATGGTGCCTTGAGTCCGGAGGCGGTACGAGCCTTTACACTTGGAGCCACACTTTCTAATTTCACCATCAATACAGGTGAAGGCGGGCTCACTTCAAACTACTTTTTTACGCACAGACCGGATCCCAATGATGCGAAATATCTCGAGATAGTGAAAAGTACCTGGCTGGCAGAGTCGGTATTCAAGCTCGTTACATTTTTTTTCAATCGCTCTCTCGCTATCAAGGTCTACAGAAAAATGCTTCTGAACAAAAAGACTGAAAATACCTATATATACGATCCAATGTCACACTC
The DNA here is from genome assembly GCA_015484905.1 of Hydrogenimonas sp. Taxonomy (GTDB): domain Bacteria; phylum Campylobacterota; class Campylobacteria; order Campylobacterales; family Hydrogenimonadaceae; genus Hydrogenimonas. The sequence continues at coordinate 4,250 of WFUN01000037.1, forward strand.
TCTTTTCAGGGTAAATTGGAAAGCTCCTCTCTCCGTTTTTCCAAAAAGTGTGCCCGAGGATATGCCGGATCTTATATTGCAGATAGGTTCCGGCCTTTACGGAGTCCGTGACGAAAATGGAAAATTCGATGCTGAGCGGTACGAGAAGGCGATGCGCTTTTGCAGAATGACCGAAATAAAAATAGCGCAGGGAGCCAAACAAACTGGCGGAAAGCTCGCCGCTTCCAAAGTTACGGCAGATATAGCATATTATCGCGGCGTAGAGGAGGGAAAAGATCTCATTTCTCCAAACCGTTTTCCCTATGCGGGATCGGCAGACGAGTTGTTGGATTTTGTTGGAAGATTGCAGGAGATATCCAAAAAACCGGTTGGTATTAAAATTGTCATCTCCGATGCCAGAAGTGTGGAAGATCTTGTACAGACCATGAGAAGACGTAAAGACGATGGAGAGCCCATTATGGATTTCATAAGTGTCGACAGTGGTGACGGAGGAAGTGCAACGGCTCCTCTCGAACTTATGGAGTCAGTGGGACTGACTACGCCAAATGCACTTTATGTATTGGATACGATGCTTCGCAGATACAATCTTAGAGAGGATGTAAGGATCATATCGAGTGGCAAAATCCTGACACCGGACGATGTGGTCATAGCTCTGAGTCTCGGTGCCGATGCGGTTGGAATTGCCCGTGGTTTTATGATGAGCGGAGGATGTATACGGGCAAGAAAGTGTTCCGGAACCGAAGGCCATATCTGTCCTGTGGGAATGGCTACGCAGGATCCGAAAAGACGGGCTTCGTATCTTGTGGTTCGAAAAGGGGGAGAGATAGCCAACTATCACACGAACATGTTGAAAGGCATAAGGACTCTTTTGGCGGTGATGAATGTCAAAAACATAAGAGAGCTCGACAAAAAGCATCTGACTTTCAAAAACCGCCTTGGAGAGATATATTTCGATATAGACAACTATTTTCATCAGAAACTTCATATCTGAAAAGAGAGGAAAAAAATATGCAACACTATTATAACGTCATCATCGTAGGAGGAGGAATCTCCGGAACAGCTCTTTTGTACGAATTGGCTGAATATACCGATTTGCAAAGTGTGGCTCTGTTTGAAAAGTATCCCAAGCTGGCTTCGTTGAACACAAACGGAAAGAACAATTCGCAGACCCTTCATTGCGGTGACATAGAGACAAACTACACATATGAAAAAGCGAAAAAGGTAAAACGTACCGCCAGAATGCTCTCAAATTATGCGCTCAAACATGGATATAAGGACAAATATATATTCAAATTCCCCAAAATGGTTATTGGAGTAGGAGAGAAAGAGAGCTCGTTTATACAAGACAGATTCGAAACTTTTAAAACACTCTATCCCTATTTGGAGCTGTATGAGAGAAACGATCTTGCCAAAATCGAACCGAAACTCGTGGAGGGAAGAAGAGAGAATATCGTCGCGATGGGCGCACTCGACGAATATTGTGCAATAGATTTTGGAGGAGTGGCCGAATCGTTTGCCGAAAACGCGAAAAAAGCGATGAAGGGCGTATGCGATATCTATCTTGATGCTGAAGTGTATCAGATAGACAGACTTGGCGACAAGTTTCAACTTCTGACGCCAAAAGGAAAATATTTCGCCGATTATGTTGTTGTGGATGCGGGTGCCCACTCGCTTCTGCAGGCACACAAAATGGGATATGGAAAAGAGTATGCGTGTCTTCCCATAGGCGGCAGTTTCTACTATGCGCCGGCTTCAATATTGGGTTCTAAAGTGTATACTGTTCAAAACGACAAACTTCCTTTTGCCGCCATACATGGAGATCCTGATATTTTAGCAAAAGGTAAAAGCAGATTTGGTCCGACTGCACTCGCTTTACCGAAGCTTGAAAGATATACCGAAAATACATATTTGGAGTTTTTTGAGTCGCTGCGTCCGGACAAATCGGTCATGAAAGTTTTTTACGATCTTCTGAGCGACGATGATATAAGAGACTATATTTTTAAAAATATGATGTATGAAGTTCCGGGCATCCGCAAGGGGCTCTTTTTGAAAGAGGCGAGAAAAATAATCCCGACACTTGAAGAGAAAGATATAGAATTCGCTGAACATGTAGGAGGGCTCAGGCCGCAAATTATCGATAAGAAAAACAAGAAGCTGCTGCTCGGTGAGGCCAAGATCGATACCAAAGAGGGTATCGTGTTCAATATGACGCCATCCCCGGGTGCTACGAGCTGTCTTGGCAATGCTCTTAAAGATGTTGAGCTCATCGTCGAATATCTCGGGTGCGGATTCGACAAAAAAAGACTGCAAAGAGATCTGTTGGAAGAAGAGGGCAAGGATATGTCGATATCCTCCAATACGCCTGGATATATCGTATCTGCAAGCTGAATGAAAGGAGAACGAATGGCTACATTTACTATAATGAACAACATGTCTGGCCAAAAAAGTGAGTTCGAAATATTGGAGTCTACGCTTGGAGCTCCTGTAGTGGATATTTCGGGCCTACGTTCACGGGTAGGAGCCTATACGTATGATAATGGTCTGGGTGAAACAGCGACCTGTCAATCTTCGATTACATTCATCGATGGAGCGAAGGGAGAGCTGCTTTACAGAGGGTATCCGATAGAAGAGCTGGCGAATAAAAAAAACTATATTGAGGTTTGCTATCTTATCTTGCATGGTGAATTGCCAGATTCAAAAGAGTATAACCGTTTCGAAAGAGATATAAGAGTCAAGAGTTATCCTCATGAAGGGATAAAATATCTTTTTAGGGCCTTTCCGGACAATGGCCATCCTATGGCTATTTTGTCTTCGGCTGTTTCCGCATTGAGCGCGTTTCACCATCAGCATTTGAATGTCAAAGATGATGAAGAGTTTATGGAGATGGCAAGACGCATTATCGCAAAGATGCCGACATTGGCCGCTTTCACTTATCGACATTTTATGGGCTATCCTTTAATCTATCCGGATATGGAGAGATATTTTACGGAAAACTTTCTATATATGCTAAGAGCATTTCCTACTGGAAAAACTGAGATAAGCGATGTTGAAGTGCGTGCACTCGATAAAATTTTCATGCTGCATGCCGATCATGAACAGAATGCATCTACTACAACCGTGCGGGCGGTTGGTTCTACAGGAGCCCATCCTTATGCCGCGGTAGTTGCCGGAATCAACGCTTTGTGGGGTAGGGCACATGGTGGCGCAAACGAGTCTGTAATCGCACAGTTGGAGATGATTGGGAGTGTCGATAAGGTAGATGAGTTTATCAGGCGCGCAAAAAACCCGGAAGACTCTTTCAGGCTGATGGGATTTGGGCACAGAGTCTATAAAAATTTCGATCCTCGTGCAAAAGTTTTGAAAAAATTGAGAGACGAGTTGCGTGATACGATAGGAATAAATTCGAGGCTGATCGAAATAGCGGATAGGATAGAACAGATAGCTTTGAACGATGAGTACTTTGTCAAGCGCAACCTCTATCCGAATATCGATTTTTATTCGGGAACGATTCTCGAGGCACTTGGAATACGCAAAAAGATGTTTACGCCAATCTTCGTAATAGGGCGTACAGTCGGCTGGATAGCGCATCTAATCGAGCAGAAAAAAGATTCGAAACAAAAGATCTATAGACCGAGACAAAGATATATTGGCAAAACCAGAAGAAGCGTTCCATGATTTTGTTATCAATATGAACAAAGGCGGCATTTTAGCCGCCAATAAAAGCTATTCTGCTGTCTTGTGAATAAGCTCTATCATATCTTTTTGTGCCTTTTTAAGCTCTTTTAAAGAGGCTGGGTCGTTGAGTCCAAGCGTATATATCCAATTATCGACGCCGGGATAAACCAGGAACATTTTGTCGCTCCCCTTTTTCTGATAGATAGCCATTGTACATGGAGCGAATACGCCGGCTTCGGGACGAATGGAAGAGACTGTAAATATTACCTTCAGTTTGCATAAAGAGTATGTATCGTAGAAGATATATTTCTCTATACCGGCCTCTTTTAACTCGAAATCCAGGTCGATGAAGTTGGCCATTGCAAAACCGATAGGTTTAAGACCGTCCTCAAAGACCATCTCCACCTCCTCTTTAAAATCCAGCGCCTCATCCGGATCAGAGTCGATCGAAAAACTTGTCAGCCACTCTTTTTTAACCGGTTTGTTCGCAGAGTAGTTAAATTCGATACGTTTTGCATTCGGTAGAGCCGTTTTGACAGCCTTCTCACTTTTGTTTTGCAGCATATCGAAAAGAGGGTCGTTATGTCCTGTAATCCGTTTCATCGCCTCCGCACCCAAAAAACCTATATGTACGTTTTTCTCTCCTTTTTTCTGGTAAATCAGTATTGTAAAAGGGGTGAAGACGCCCGCGTTTTCATATTTGGAGACCAGTTTTTTGCTTATTGCAGGATCGTACACCAGCATCAGATTGTATATTTCAAAGCCGGTTTTATTGAACTGTTTTTTAAAAGGGATGTTCATATCTCTGTTGGATTCAACCTTAAAACCTCCTCTTTCAAAGAATTTTTCAATTTTTTTCGGTGTCACTTTATCACTTTTTTCTATTTCGAACATCACTATTTCCGGATTGTCTGCATATATCGCCGTAGTTAACAGCAATATGATTAATAGTCTGAAAATATTCATTTTTTTTACCTCCTGCTTTTCATGGATAGATATATGTCCATCCTTTTAAACTTCTTTCGACCAGCTCAACAATTCCTGCCGTTACAATCTCTATATCTTCTATAAGCTCTTCTGGCTTGATTTTCATCGTGCGCATCGTATTGCCGCATGCAATGAATTCCACGTCGTACATCTGCAAAGAGCGTACTCTGAGAGCTATTTTTTTCTCCTTTTTCAATAGAGTACGGATTCCTTTGGAGTAACAGACTATAGCTATCTGTACATTTTCGGGTCCATAGAACTTCATGACATTGTTTGCCGAACTCAATACATGATTTATAGAGACATCATCTCCTTTTGTAATAGGAAAAACAATTTTCCGGGGATTTTCTATTGAAGGTTTGGGTTCGGCAAATTCCGTTTCCGAAAAGAGGACAGTTATGACCATCATACAGAGCAACAGTTTTTTCACCGATAGTCTCCTTTCATTTCTGCCACTTTTTTAAGAATCGAAAAAAAGTCCTCTTTTTTCCATGCTCCGGGTACGCTTTTAAGAAATTTTCCCTCCGAATCGATAAAAACGAAAGTGGGTGTTACGCTCCATACAATTTTTTCTGGAACTTTTTGGCGATTCACATCGATGCGTACCGATACAAAACGACTCCTTAAAAAAGCGAGAAGATTACGATCTTTAAAGGTTGTGTTTTGCATTTTGATGCAGTAGCGGCACGATGCACTCATAATTTCCACCATTACAGTTTTTCCCGTCATAGCAGCCAGCTTTTTGGCTTTGTCAAAATCGATATAACGGAGTGCAGCTTCATTTTTAAAGTCTGTTTTATCGATATTTTCGATATTTGCACAAAACAGCAGCTGGGCTGTTGCGACGAGAAACAAATAGTTCATTTTGCATCCGTTTCTTGGTAGGAATGGAAAACTCCGTATACTTCCAAAAAAGAGTGGCATCAGAATCCCTTTTTTTGCTGTAGTTTCCATAAAGAGATCTCAATATCCGAACTCTTTACAAAAAACGTAGCTCTCTTTTTAAAAGAGATAGTTGAGTTCGAAACGATATTCATTGTAAGATGGATCGCTTTTTACTACAGGCAGGCTCTGTGCGTCCGCGCTTACAATGCCTATACGAACACGCGCTTCAAGTCCGGGAAAAGATTCGAATTTTTCTATGGCATCCAGATGCAGCACTTTTGAGTCGGCCTGAACACCCGGTTTTGTATCGTCGAAATCCTGGACAGCATATCGAAACATCGCGGTAAGACCGGGAACAATACCCGCTTTGGCGAAACTATAATCACCACGGATCATATAGGTTTTGGTATTTGCATACCAGTTGTACTGTGCCATGGCACGGGTAAACCCTCCTGTAGGAAATCCGCGCCATGGTGCGATGATATCGGCTTTATCGGCTATTTTGGAGTAACCAAGGCGAAATTTCCATGGAGCACCGCTCTTTTTCAGATCGACACGTGCGGCAAACAGCCAGCTGTCGAGACTGTTTGGATCGTCATATCCCGTTGCGTTGCCCTTCAGATTGGCGACGGCGCCCAGTTTCCCGCCCAGATCGTCGAACTGTTTCATGTAGCGGGCTCCCGGCACGATTTTGTAATCACCAATTCCGATCGCATAGTGTGCTTCGATCGTTGCCGAAGAGACCACGTCGGGAACCGTCGTGTAATTCGCTTTTAATTTTAGATTTTTAACAGAACTGTTGGCCCCTTCCAGAACGATCAGCTCGTGGTTCGGATCCAAGCCGGCTGCAACGAATTTGTCGTATGTGAGTGATTTGTTGATGGCTGAGTCGTCATTGTTGGCCCAGCTCTGTGAATTTGCATCCTTAAAGGTAATTACGTCGTGGAAGCGTGTATGATCTCGCAGCTTCTGACGTTTTAAATAGGCGGCTATGAGAGTTGTGCCCGATATATCTTTTGATACGATGCCGAAGCCTTCAAAAGTGTTTGGTATCATTTTCGTATCGTTGCTTTTTGTCAAAAAACTCTCGAAAATCTGGCGACCGATTCTAACTTTTGTTTTATTGAACCGATATTGCAAATATGCCTGAGCCAAAACACTCATGCCCCAATCACCAGCCATCTTTACATTATAACGGCTGGTAGTATCTTTACCGGCTTTTATAAGACCGACATCTGTATTATCCATGTGCCATGGGTTTTGAGAGGTGTAAAGACCGGCCATAGCACTTATGCCTTTCAGTTCCGCTGATCTGTATAGAAGACTTCCGCCAAGACCAGCTGACCAGTTGTCGAGCTTGGTAGAACTCTCCTCTTTCCAATCCCATTTGAAACTGTTTATTCTCAGACGTCCATAAAAAAGACCTTCTGTCAGCATCTCTTTAAGTGAATCCACCTTTGGAGGGGTCTGATTGAATATCAAAGTACGATTGGCTTTAAGTGTGATTTTCGGTTTTTCGTTTGCACACAGTCCCATACCCATACCCGCTGTCATCAGCGCTGCTATACTCAGTTTTATAGTTTTCATTTTTCCACCTTTTTAATTTGCTTTTTAATTTGATAAAATATTCATCTCGAACTCTATTGGAATTGGTGTGCCCCGACTTAATGGTTTTTGGGAGTAAGGATGAACGTTTTCAAAAAATCGGGGCACGGGCCGAAACTAACAGACACCTCCCGCTTTCGGGCACCCGCAGTCAACATCCAGTATCTTTACATTTGATTTTCCGGATATCTTCACCCTCCCTTTTTTCTTGATATAGTCGGCCGTAATATCATAAACAGGA
>WFUN01000038.1 GCA_015484905.1 Hydrogenimonas sp.
ATGCTCTGCATAAAGTGCCATGCATGTCACGATACATGTGAACCGAATGCCATTAAACTGCAGCCTGTTTTTGAGTTGAAAGAGTTTTTCGAACCGACGCAGCGCCTTTTGGCATCTTTTACTATCAGACAGTGTGACGAGTGCGGCCTTTCGTTTACATCTTTGCACGGCGAGACGGTATGCCTGCGCTGTGCGAATGAAGAGGAGGAGGCTTTCGATCTGTGGGGAGTCGAAGAGAGAGACGATGGCATGGTGCAGTTCAAGGAGGCCGGAAAAAAGGATGAAACTGTATGATCGATGAAGGAATTTTATCCAAAGAGAGTCGTCTTATAGCTCTTTATGGAGTGAATGCACAGAATTCGCCGTTCTTGAAAATTTTAAACGATACATTCAAAGAGCTGAATCTTGTCGATTTTGCCATAGGTTTGAATATAAATCCTGAAGACTTCCCATATATGGTGCGGGAAATGCCAAAATCAAAAGTTAAAATGGCGCTTTACGAACCGGAATACCAGGAGGTGGTTGTACCGCTTCTTGATTATTCCGAAAACTGTATTCGCCGCAGCGGAATATGTGATGGAGCCTATGTTGGAGATGGAAAACTTTTTGGAAAATGCTTTTATCCTGCCGCATTGGAGTTGATGTTGGCATGCGAAGGAGTAAATCTTAAAAACAGCAGAGTATTGCTTCTTGGAGCCGGTACGATTGCAAATACGATATTGCCGTTGTTGGGTGTAATGGGTTCAAAAAAAATCGCAGTAGCAGACAGCATAGTGGAGCGTGCAGCCGAGATTTTGGAAAAAAACAGTGTCTCTCTTGCGACTGTAGAGTGCGATATTTTATGGTTTGAAAATGGAATGGTTGTCGATGTTTCCGAGTACGATATGATAGTAAATGCAGTCGATATACACGCTCATAGCGATAAACGTGTCATAACCGTAAAAGGAGAAAACGATCAGCTTGTCTTGCTTGATTTTGTGCGTGGAAAGAGCTCTTTCGATAAAATAGCATCGAAACTCGGATGTAGAAAACTTGGAAGTACGGAATGGATGCTCTCTACCGCACTCTCTGTAGCCGGTGAGTGGCTGGATACAGAGGTTAAATGTGACGATTATGAAAAGATTATAAAAAACTACAATAAGGCAGAATAATGGAAAATTTGAGAAGAGAATTTGAAAATTTTATGCATGATCGCAGTCTGCTAAACGAGTGTCAAAAAGATGAGGATAGCTACGACTACCCGGACTATGTGGAAGCGATAGACTCCGAGTTGATGCCACCAAGCAGAAGCGGTGTATATATAAGCAGATGGGATCTTAAAATGGTTGGTGATGCGATAGAGGCCTCCATAGCGATGGACGCGAGGGCGAGAATGTTCAAGATGCTTATGCGCTCCGTTCATGACAAAAAGACGATGCGGAAGCTGCTTGGAGCTTTTGCATCTTTGATAGATGCCAAAATCGAGCCGTATAGAAAGATGATGGAGGCATACCCCTCTTCGGCACCGATTTTCCGGGATAAAATAGAGAAGGCCGAACGGGTTAAAAAGTACTTCGATTCGGTTCTCGAGAGATACTTTCCGGAGGGTTAGGGATAGAGTTTTCATTTCAGTATCCGCTATTTTTCTTTCTGCTTCTTTTTCTGCCGTGCCTGTGGCACTGCCGCCGCGCGGATCTCAAATTCTACTTTCCGCGTCCCGAGCTTGTCGGAAGCTCTGCATTTTACAAAGATTTCAGAGTCTGGCTCGATGCACTCATATTTACGCTGCTGGTGCTCTCTTTGGCATATCCTTACCTATACAAACAGCGTGCCGCACATGAGCGCAGCGGGCGTGATCTGGTGCTGGTTCTGGATGCGAGCGGCTCGATGGCGGAGTCGGGTTTTGACAAAAACGAACCCGGCAAACGGAAATTCGATGTCGTGGAGTCGATAGTCTCCGATTTCATCAAAAGGCGCTTCGACGACAACATCGGACTGGTGGTATTCGGTACGTACGCATTTACGGCCTCTCCGGTCACATACGACCTTTCGGCACTGAAGCAGATTCTGGATATGGTGGATGTTGGAATAGCGGGGCAGAATACGGCTATAGGAGAAGGGATAGCGCAGGCTGTAAGGTCGCTCGGCTTCGGACACGCGAAAGAGAAGGTGATCGTTCTTCTAACCGATGGCCGCCACAATTCGGGCTCCGTTTCCATTGCCGAAGCGGTGAAAGAGGCGAAAAAGAGCGGAATCAGAATCTACACTGTAGGCATAGGCAGAAACGGCGAGTTTGACGAAGAGCTTTTGAAAAGGATCGCAAAAGAGAGCGGAGCAAAGATGTTTGCAGCCGCAGATGCTGATGAGCTCAGATCTGTCTACAAAAAGATAGAGGCTCTCGAACCGAGTCCGCTTCGCTCTGAAGAGAAGATAGACCGCAAGCCTCTGTATCCCTATTCTCTTCTTTTGGCCATGGTGCTGCTGGGCATTAAGATCTACCTCTCAACCTCATATTCGAGGAGGAGGCCGGCATGAGTTTTGTGAACCCGTGGGCTTTCTGGCTTCTTGTACCGGTTGCCGTTCTTGCGCTGCTCGGTAGTAACAAGGGTGCTCGTCGAAAGAGTCCGCTGCATAGAAAAATAGTACTTGAAGAAACGAAACGCTCATGGCTCAAAGTCGCACAGACGGCAGCTTTGGCGCTTATGGTCGTCTCTCTTGCAAGGCCTGTCGTAAAGAGCCACTCGGTCGCAAAACATGCCAGGTATGCCCCGATCTATCTGGCTCTCGATCTCTCCGCATCAATGCGCTCGACAGACAGAGAACCATCCAGGCTGGAGTACTCCAAAGAGATAATAAGGAAGCTGTTGAAACGTGACACTTCCCACCCCTTCGGTCTTTTCGGTTTCACTTCGAACACTCTTATTCTCTCACCCGCTACGATGGACCACACACTGGTCGCAACCGCTCTTGAGTCGATCAACCCCGACTTCATCATATCGCGTGCGACCAGTCTTGAATCGCTTCTTGAAACTGTCGCGAAACTGCCCGAAAAGAGTAAACGTCTGGTTGTTTTCAGTGACGGAGGAGATGAGCACGATATCGGCCGTATGCTGCAGATATGCCGTGAAGGCGGCATTACCCTCTATGCCGTCGAAGCGGCCACGAAAAGCGGTGCTCCCATACCCGAAAGCGGCGGAGGTTTCGTGCGTGATGAAAACGGGCGTCTGGTCATTTCGATGCAAAACCCCTCGTTTGCGGAACTTGCCCGCCTCAGCGGCGGAGCCGTTATAGAGGCCGACGATGCACAGGAGGCGGCTGCCTGGCTGGAGTCGGCTTTTGCGGATGACGATCTGAAAGTGGAAGCGTCGGTAGAGGTAAATGTGACGGAGTTTTTCTGGATTCCGCTTCTATCGGCACTTATGCTGTACCTTGCGAGTGTCGTAAGAGTACCGGACCGTTTCAGGATAAAAAGCATAGCGGCGATATTGGCACTGCTCGGTATGCAGAGCTCCGATGCCTCCGTAACAGAACTCTGGACTCTTCACGAAGCGTATGAAGCCTACGAAAAAGGGGACTACAACAGAACTCTTGCGCTGTTGCAAGATCCCAAAGAGAGTTCGCTGCAAAAATCGTTTGCAAAAGCTTCTGCACTCTACCGTCTGGGTGCCTACAAAAGAGCTGCCCGAACTCTTTTGCTCATAAAGAGCGACGATGCGGCGGTAAAAGCCGCAATCTATTACGATCTGGGCAACTGCGCCGTAAAGATAAAGCGCTTCAAGAGTGCAAGAGAGTACTATATCAAGTCGCTGCAGCTTCATCCTGATGAAGAGGCGCTGGAAAATCTGGCTGCAATACTCTTTAAAAAGGAGAAAAAAGAGAGAAACAGGCACAAAGCCGCCTCGAAAACACAAAAGGCTTCCGGTGGTGCAAAAAAGAGCGAAAAAGAGGGCGGCTCGGGCAAAAGAACGGAGTCCAAAAGTTCCGGCAGTAATCAAAGCGGCAGCGGCGAAGCCAAAAGCGGAAGCCGGCCGGCCGCAGCCGTTTCAAAGAGTTCGCCCCTTAAGCATCCGCTCGGCTCTAAAGCTTATGAACTTATCAACAAAGGATATCTCGATGAACGCAGGCCCTGGTAGATTTACCTTTATTATATCTATGCTGTTTGCAACGCTGCTCATGGGTGCGACCGACTACAGCTACTCTTTGCACCTCTCAAAGAGTTCACTCTACCTGAAAGAGCCTCTGACAGTGACTTTTGACGTAAACCAGACCGACAGTTCAAAGGTGATGTTTTTCGATTTCAATATAGATGCCGGTGACGACTTTTTCGTTAACAGGCTGGATAGAGAGGTGGACGAGGCGTATCACGCAAGAAAGGAGCGCTATAGATATCTTGTTTATCCACTGAAAAGCGGAACAGTGCGAATGAGATTCAAACTGCTGGTTCGACGCGGCAACGACGAGCTTCTTACTACGGCGTTCACCGGCGGCCGATATAACTTCAAAGCGGTGGAGACAGATGACCGCTACGAACCGGTCGCACCAAAAATCGTGGAGGTAAAACCGCTTCCTGTCAGAGCCAGCCTTGTCGGCAGGTTCAGGGTAGAGCGCACTGTCGCCAAAAGCGGTGTGGAGTCGTATGAGCCGTTATATGTAGATGTGAAAGTGAGCGGCACAGGATATGCCCCCGATCTGGATAAAATCGCGTGGATGCCGCCGATCAAAGGGGTAAAACTTTTTGTGGACAGACCGAAAAAAAGTCTACACTATACACAAGATGGGATCTTTGTCGAAGCGGTATACAGATACGCACTGATATCGCAGAGCGATTTCAAAATAGCTGGAGTTTCGCTGCAAGCCTTCGACACCGCCCAGAAAAAGGGGTACAAGATAGAGCTTGAACCGGTAAAAGTGAGTGTGACTTCCGTAGAGACGTCGCTTCTTCTGGACAAAAAGAGTGCTCCCGAGCCTGTAGAGTCGCCGATCGAGTCGATAAAACGCTTTTTTATCATGTTTCTGATCTTTGCGGCTGGATGGACAAGCGCCGTTTTGGCAACGAGACTGCGCGCCGTTTTTAGCGACCCAAGCGGTGCCGACGAGTGGAAAAAGAGGGTAAAATCGTGTAAGGATGCCAGAGAGCTGATGAAACTTTTGGTGATGAGAGATGCTGATGGATACAAAGAGCAGATAGAGAGGCTCGAGCGGGCCGTTTATGCAAAAGAGGGGGTAAATTTGAAGCGTATAAAAAAAGAGGTGTTGAATGAGAGTTGATATTTTGCTGCTCACTCTTCTTTTATCGCTCTTTGCAAACGGTGCATCGAAGGCCCTTGAAGATATGGGAGAGAAGATATATATCTCGATGGGCTGCTACGGCTGTCACGGAGTATCGGGCGAAGGTGTAAACGACTTTCCCAAGCTTGCCGGTAGACCTGCGGGATATATTGCCGAACGGTTGAGGGAGTTGAAAAGAGGAATCGGACACACCTCCAGAAAGGAGATGATGGTTCCGTATGCCAGGGCACTGGACAGCAGACAGATAGAAGCTGTCAGCGCTTTTTTGTCGTCGGCAGGATCACAAAGCCCGGAAGATCTCGAAGTTCCCGAAGATATACTTGGCGGCGATATATAACTTATAAAAATGAAGCTTTGGTCAAAAGCTTTGTAAGAAAAACTGCAAAAGAGAAGAAGATGGCCTACAAAAGAGTGAAACACTCTTTCCGGGATACCTCGATACCAAGAATACCTGCTACGCGGGTAATGTAGAAGTTGCGAATCTATGCAGGGCCTGCATCGGATACCTTTTCCAAAATGCTTTTTTGCAAGAAAAATACCATGGTAGCAGCTAACCTGCTCGATGGCAGGGTACTGCTGTTTTATGCGGAGCATGATATTGCTGCGTATACTTGCCGATAGGAGCATGGAATACAAAGGCTCAAAGGGCATCAGAAGTTGCAGCACGGTTTTGATGAATGGTTGAAGCACTGCAACAACGAGCGAACCCATCAGGGCAAAAACTGTGAGGGAGTGACTCCCATGGAATACTTTGAAAAGAGCAAACATCTTGCTCAGATCAAAATGACAGGGTACAATCCTGTGGAGTCGGAGGCGATGGCTCACTATCCATCTGACACCGAATTTCGGGATAAATTGTAGAGTGTCAGATTAAGTGTTGGCTAGTACATTTTAAACAGAGGAGATATGTTGCTTCAAAGCATGTATTTTGCCGACCAGTGTATCTATAAGTCTATGACTTTCAAAAATGATTTCTGTATCTTTGCCAAGTTTGCTGTTTAGCTCTTCAACCATCTCTTTTGCTTTTATAACCTCGTTGTCTATAATTTTCGAATTTTCTGTATCTTCCTGACTCAAATAGTTTATACGTGCTATTTTCTCATTTGCTTCACTCATTTTTTTGTAGGAGTTTTCACTGATGTCTACAAGTTTTTTCATAGACTCTGCATTTGTATGTACATGCATACTGACATTTTCAACGGACTGTATAATCGTATTGATGGTGATATTGATCTCTTCAAGGCTTTTTTGTGTCTTTTCTGCCAAGTTTCTGACTTCATCCGCCACTACGGCAAATCCTCTGCCATGCTCGCCGGCTCTTGCCGCTTCAATGGCTGCATTCAGTGCCAGCAGGTTTGTCTGATCTGCAATATCCGAAATTATTCCAAGGACATCTCTGATTTGAGTAGTTGTTTCGCTTAGACTGTTAAGCTGACTGCTTACATCCATGTTTTTTTCATATTGGGTATTGACGTCACGATTAAGAAGTGAAATCTCTTGTTGCGCACCTTCTATTATATTGTTCGATACAGCTATCTCGTTTTGAAGATTTTTCGAGTAGTCGATATTTTTTCTGCTTTTCTCTTCGGCTACATTCAGTGACTTGGCAATCTTTTCGGAGAATGAATCTGTCTCCTGCATCAGTTTTTCTATCGACTTGGAGTACTCGTTGATCTTATTTGTTACCACATCGGTATCCTTCATAAGATCGTTGAGATTTACCACGGAGAGTATTTTTTCTCTAAAGGCGTTGACCGCTTCGACAAGTTCTTCGTACTCTTTGCTGTATCTTGCATCTATTCTGAGCGGTTTGGATAGTTTCATCTCTTTTAGATAACTTATGGTTTTATGTGCAATATCGACACCATTTTTTTTCTCATCCAAATCATGCACAAGCACTACAAACGCAATTACAAACTGAACTATGGAGCCTATCTGGTTGTTAGTAAAAAATATTGCATTGACTATCAAGAGTATCATTCCAAGCCAGTGCACTGCCCTCATTCTGAAAAAAAGAGATTCGATCATATTCTTTCCTTATTAAATGAAATTAATGTAGCACGTAAAACAATCTTTTATACAATCGACAATAATAAAAAAATGTTTTATATTATAAATTGTGTTGTGATTAAAATGGTGAAATTTGTCAATCAAAATGATCGAAATAGTCAAAATGCTAAATGTAGCCGACTTTGGATATGGGAGCTAAGAGAGGATGTTTTGATTTGAAATCTCTATATTGTTACCCCTTTTGGGGAGTATATCAAAGGAAGATACTCTATAAAGTCAGTTTTGCGAGATAGAATCCATCCATATATTTGGAAGGAAGTATTCGGACCGTCTTGGCCAAAGAGGGATCGAACTCTCTGTTTCGCCACGATGTAAAGCCGGAATGTATATTTTTAACCGGTATGAAAAGAGGTGAAACTTTTAGAGCCGGAACCTTTTTAAGTACTTTGTCCACAACAGCCTCGTTCTCTTCCGGCTCGAACGAACATGTGGCGTAAAGCAGACTTCCGCCTGGCTTGAGGCTTTTTACGGCCGATAGAAGCAAGCGTGTCTGAAGTTTCGACATCTCCTTGATTTTGCGTTCACTCCAGTATGCGTAACTTTTTTTAGAGTAACTCCTGAATTTGGCTTCGGTACTGCATGGCGCATCGAGCAGTACTCTGTCAAACATCGAAGGGCATTTATTGCCTACACCTCTTCCGTCGCACATATAAAACTTCGCTATCGTTACAGCTCCCCGCTCAAGGTTTGATTTCAATCTGAAAAAACGCTCTTTTCCGGGTTCTACGACAGAAAGAATGCCTCTGTTTTGCATAAGAGCGGCGATCATTAGAGATTTTCCTCCTGGTGATGCCGCAAGATCGAGGACTGTTTCGCCGGGTTTTGGCTCAAGAACGAGTGGCGCAACCATAGATGATAGGCCCTGTATATATATTTCACCATTTGAAAAAAGGCCACTGTGCGTCAATATTTCGCGAAATCTGCTATCTACTATGAAGCCATGATCGTACCATTCCACGGGATAGGGCCGTATACCCATTTTTTCTATAAGATGAAGAGCTGTTTTTACATCGCTTTTAAGGGGATTTACCCGAAACGATACCGGTTTCGGTTTTTCAAAAGTTTCAAGCAATGCCTCTGCATGTTTTGGATAAATTTCACGAAAACGTTTTATAAAAGCTTCCGGCAAAGACATGGATCTATCAAAAACCTAAATATTCCAATGCTTCAAGGGTAAGAGCACTGGCCAATCCGGCGGCGGTCCCGGCTACCAGATCGTCACCCATAACTCCCCAGCCTCCGGGAGCCTCACGATCTATACGTCCGATTATGGAAGGTTTCCATATATCGAACAGTCTGAAAAAGAGAAAACTGAAAACAAGAGCGGGTAAAGATGGACCGCTGAAACAAAGTGCGAGCCAGATACCCGCTACTTCATCTATGACTATCCTTTTGTCGTCATGGATACCGGTACGTTTTTCGTATCGGTTTATCTCTCTTACACCAAAAAGTGTAATCAAA
Source organism: Hydrogenimonas sp. (assembly GCA_015484905.1). Taxonomy (GTDB): domain Bacteria; phylum Campylobacterota; class Campylobacteria; order Campylobacterales; family Hydrogenimonadaceae; genus Hydrogenimonas. The sequence continues at coordinate 8,800 of WFUN01000038.1, forward strand.
ACAGTCAACAAAAAAAGTGTTTCTACTTCCAAATAGCGCAAGACAGCAGCTCCCGAAAAAAGTCCCGTCAAGCTTCCCCATGTACCGGGAGCCTTTGGAAGCAAGCCCGTATATAGAGCCGATAAAAAAAGTTTTTCAGTACGGTTCATCAAAGGTTTTTCCTTATTTCAAAGATGTCGTCTGATATAGTTTCATAAGTTTGATATAGAAATCTTCTTCGCTCTGATTTTCCAAAAGACCGGAACCGGGCATGAGATCGTAATAGATCTTTTCAAGGTTTTCGAAACGGTTGGGAAAAAGATGCGATAGAATCATTGCGGATAGTTCCTTGCGTATCAAAACAGCCGGAGGAAGCAGACCTTTTTTAAGAAGTTCCAGGATCGAGTCTGCATGATAAGAGATATGGTGATGTTCTCCATGCGGACAGGTTCTGCTGCTGACAAGTGTACGGCAAATGTCACAATAGGAGTATTCCGGAGCGGTGTGAATCTGTATGGAGTACCCCTTGATATGGTCAAATACCGACTGTATACGGTTCTTGTCGTAAAATGAACCGAGACCTGCATGATTTTGACCTATGACCAATTCGTCGCATCCATAGTTTTGTGCCACCAGTGCATCCAGTATGACTTCATTGTATCCGGCAAAAATATATGTATATTCTAACGGAACGATCACTACACGGTTGTTTGGCAGATAGTTCTTGACGAAATACTCTATGGAACGGTAGCGAAGCTCATAAGGAAGAAAGCTGTCTTCTTTATATGGTTTGAAAAGAAAAATAACGACCAGATCAGATCTGTCCAGAGTCGTTCGAATAAGTCGTTCATGCGCCCTGTGCAAAGGGCGTGCCGCCATCATCAGAGCACTTGTCTGTTTTGCTCCTATACGGTTTTTCGCTGCTGTGATTTGCTCTTTGATTTCGTGTAGGTTCGGATATTCAACATGATATTTTCCGCTTATCGCATACCGTCCAAGACGTTTCAGTGTTGCCTGAACACCTGGATGCGAAGTGTTCTGGGTTCCGTAGATTTCCTGGACTCTTGCCTGAGGATTTATTTCAAATATCTCGTTTGCCTCTATCCATCCGATTATCTGCCCGTTTACGGCAAGATCAAGCTTTTCGCCATATTTCAAAGACTTGAGAATCTCTTCGTTTCGCTTCCCTTTCGGAGCCAAAATAAAAGGAAACGGAAAACTGTATCCTTTATAAAGCTTTGTCCTGCTGACCTCTTCGGATGTCTTTTTGTCCATTAATCCGTCTACCGGCTTTAACAGCCCTTCTTGTACCAATGCCAGTGTAGATAATGCTTCGCGGTCAATAAAAATCGCTTTTCTTGCCAAACAGTCCCCTTTTTAAAATAGAAAACACTCTTTATTGTTACAAAAAGATACACTAATCGGTCTAAACGCAATCGTTAGGAGACAATTATCATCTGTTTTTGAAAATACCATACTTTTTTCTTTTTTCCCAGAGAGATTTTCTTGAAATGCCGAGCTTTTTACTCAACTCCGTATCCGGAAACTTGTTTTGGTATATATGTATGATGAATTTGACATAATCATCTATTGTAAGAATTTCGGTACGGTCGAATATTTTATGTTCACTTATCATCTCTATCGATTCGATTCCCTCTTCTTCGAAACTTTCTGTTGTTGAGCTGATCACCTCTTTGTTTTCTATGGCTGACAAAAATATCTTCCGTTCGCTTTTTTTCAATGTCTGAAATTCCGGCATATAGGCGATACAGTCATGTTCGATGCTTTTTAGTTTTTCAAGCCATGAGGGTTCACTCAAAGGCAGGTATTTCAATGTTTTTTTAAGCTCTTTTGCTAATGCAAAAGCGAAAGCGTCGGCCTGTTTTTGATAGTTTGTCTTTATCATCAATGGGAGTTGGCATCTAATGTTTTTCGGCAATTGGACATTTCTCATCTGATGCGCCATGTACTCCTCGTACAGCTCACATTTACGTTTGAGTCTCTTATATTCGTGATAATGATTTATTTTG
>WFUN01000039.1 GCA_015484905.1 Hydrogenimonas sp.
TCACGCCTATGTACAACGCTGAAAAGTTCATAGGTTCCACCATAGAGTCTGTATTGGCCCAGAGTTACGGCGACTGGGAGATGATCGTCGTAGATGACGCATCCACCGATTCGGGTGTTGAGGTCGTAAAAGAGTACCAGAAGCGCGATAGTAGAATCAGGCTCGTGGAGCTGGAGCGAAACAGCGGTCCGGCGGTCGCCAGAAACAGGGCGATAAAAGAGGCGAACGGAAGATATATCGCCTTTCTGGACGGGGACGACATCTGGGACGAGAAGAAGCTCGAGAAGCAGATAGCCTTCATGAAAGAGGGCGATATGGCCCTCAGCTATACCGACTACTACAGGATAGAGGAGTCGAGCGGCAATATCATAGATAAGATAGAGTCGCCTCCGAGCGTGGATTACTACGAACTTTTGAAGCAGAATGTCATCGGGTGTCTTACCGCCGTATACGATGCAAAAAAACTGGGCAAACTATATATGCCCGAAATTTTGAAGCGGCAGGACTTCGCCCTGTGGCTCAAGATTTTGAAAAAGGTGCCGCGCGCCTACTGTCTAAATGAACCGCTCGCTCTCTACAGGGTCAGAAGCTCCTCCGTCTCCAGCAACAAGATTATCTCCAGTCTCTACAATTGGAAGCTCTACAGGGAGGTGGAGAGGCTTCCGTGGTACAGGGCCGTTTATTACTTCGGATGGTATACTTTCAGAAGTCTTCGAAAATACAGATAGAAAGAGTGCATAGTGAAAATTGACGGAATAGCCGAAGAGAAGATAGGTTTTAAAAATCTTTTGCTGCTGATGGCACTGGCCTACATTTTCAGCATAGCGGCAAGAATGATATGGGTTAACTGGGCATCGGGCATTCCGGAGTTTTTCTGGAACGGGCAGCTGATGATCAATACCAACGACGGATACTATTTCGCCAGCGGTGTGCAAAAAGAGCTTTTCGGCACGCTTCAGCACAATCCGAGGGTTCCCGGTATCTGGATGACCGCAACCGTAACGCTCAGCTACTTCGCGGCCAAATTTCTCCCATTTTCACTGGATACCGTAATTTTATATATGCCGGCGGTGATATCGAGCCTTGTGGTGGTGCCCGTCATTCTGATAGGGCGCCTTTATGGTATGACGATGCTCGGTTTTTTCGCCTCTCTCGTGGCTGCAATAGGGTGGAGCTACTACAACCGTACAATGGTCGGCTACTACGACAGCGACATGTTTTCGGCGATGGCGCCCATGTTTATCGTCTACTTTCTGCTTGGAGCGATAAAGACCAAAAAACTTGAGTTCGCTCTGGCGGCTTCGTTTATGTTCGCGATATACCCCTATCTCTACAACTCCGGTAGGGCGATGGTGCTGGCCATCGGCATTATGTATGTACTCTATATGCTGGCGCTCCATTTCTACAAAAAGGAGCAGGGTGTTTTTCAGCTCGTGACGCTCGCTATCGCCGGTACTCTGGCGCTCTACTTTCCTCTGAAGCTTCTGCTCATAGCAGCTCTTTACATACTCTTTAAAAAAGAGCTGATTCCCGAAAAATATATAGCCTATCTCTGCTACGGTGTCGTAGCACTCTTCCTCTTTACCGGCAATATGTTCGACTTCGCATACAACCGCTTCATGAGCTACTTCAGTCGCGGTGTAGAGGAGCATGGTCTGCACTTCTACCAGGTTTCACAAACCATCAGGGAGGCCGGAAAGATACCTTTTGAGATGCTCGCATGGAGAATATCGGGTTCTATTCCGGGTTTTCTGTTTGCGATGGCGGGCTATCTTCTGCTTCTTTGGCGCAACAGGTCTTTCGTGGTGACTCTCCCTCTGATGGGAATCGGAATATTCGCTCTCTGGGGAGGTTTGCGTTTTACCGTCTATGCCGTTCCGATCGCAGCGATTGGAGCCGTATATCTACTCTATGTTATTGCCTCCTACATGAAAGCGAAAAGGCACCGGTATCTCTTTATGGCTGTAGGTACAGCCCTTCTCCTATATCCAAATATCAAGCATATTGCAGAATATAAAGTCCCTACCGTCTTCAACAAATATGAGGTAGAGGTTTTGGACCTTCTTGGCAAAAGAGGTAGCGACAAAGACTATGTCGTAGCTTGGTGGGATTACGGCTACCCCATCTGGTACTATGCAAACAAGAATACATTGATCGACGGCGGCAAACATAGCCACGATAACTTCATAGTCTCGAAAATTTTGACCACCGATTCGCAGCTCGAGGCCGCCAGGCTTTCGAGAATTGCGGTGGAGACATATGTAGCCTCCGGCTACAAAACCGTTGCTGATACGCTTTTTAAAAACGCAAAACCGGATCAGGTCGATCCGGCGGAGTATCTTGAGAGACTCAGGTCCAAAGAGCAGCTGGCTCTGCCGAAAAAGAGCAGGGAGGTATACCTCTATCTTCCATGGCGCATGAATACGATCTTTCCTACGGTAAAAGTTTTCAGCAATATCGACCTGCTTACAGGAAAAACGATCAGCAAACCACTGTATATGGTTATGACAGTAACTCAGAATAAAAAAGAGAGGCTTCTGTTTTCTAATGGCGTAATACTCGATAAACGAAAAGGGATATTGCTGTTCGGTAAAGATCGGGTACCTTTGAAAAATTTTATTTCAATAGAGCGTGGAAGCGATGGGAAACTGAAAGTAGAGTCGCAAAAAATCTATTCTGGCAGCAACATCTCCCTCGTATTCGCGAAAGAGTACAACAGATTCTTCATTCTGGATAAAGAGATGCTCGACTCTCTTTATATACAGATGTTCCTTTTTGAGCGATATGACCCCGATCTTTTTGAACCCGTTGTTATAAGCCTATGGGCAAAAATTTACAGGGTGAAAATCTGAAATCAGATTGTTGTCTGTAATCGCTCTTTTTTCATAAGCTGTTGGTAAAGAAACATGTAACAGGCTATAAAAAGTACTGCGGTTGCGAAACTGGCACCTGAATTGTTTTGATACAGGGTCGGTACCAAGATGAATGGCGAGCAGGCGCAGACGATAAAAACGGCCGTAAGAGGATTGTTTTTGGTTATGTTTCTATTTATCAGCATATGTAGATGATATCTATCTGGCTCAAAAGGAGACTTTCCCTGTCTCCTTTTCCTGATAATGGAAAAGATCACTTCCCAAACGGGATAGATTAGAGTACAAAGAATATACCATGGGCTTACGCTTTCATAGTTACCGGCGAGAAATATTCCGCTAAGTGCTATCAGAAAGCCAAGCAGATAGGCCCCGCTGTCGCCGAGAAAAATCTTCCCTTTTGGAAAGTTAAGTAGCAAAAACCCAATCGTCGCCGCCCCTACAATCGCATTCAGCTGTAAAATATCGGTTTCATCAACTTTTATGGCTGTAAGACTGAATGATATAAGGATCAAAAGTACAATCCCTGCCGCCAGGCCATTGAATCCGTCTATAATATTTATGGCATTCATAACTCCGACAATTGCAAAAGCGCTAAACAGTATGCCGATAAAGTAGGGTAGAACAATACCCAGACCGATATATGTTACAACTGCATCTGTCAACCATATAGCCGCCAATGCGGCTATAAGTTGCAACAAAAGCCGAATCTTTGGCGATAAAGAGTTGTTGAAGTCTTCCAGTATCCCGCTTAAAAATGCCAGAGCTACCGGTATAAGAAGTTTCCATCCCAGTGGAGTGAAAAACAGAAACAATAGCCCTATCAATATACCTATGCCTCCGGCTCTTGGCGTAGGTATTTCATGAAAACGCTGTGGTTTGTCTTCGGTATGGGAGTCTATAAAGATGGCATGCCTATGGGCCAGCCTGATAATAAGGAGCTGCACAATCAAAGAGAGTGTAAATGCCCCCAGTGCCAGTTTGACCGTCTCCAATCCCGTCCCTACAGTTCTGTTTTAAGAACCGCTCCGTTGGCCGCATTCGAGACCAGCAGGCTGTAGCGTTTGAGCCACTTGCTGGGAATCTCTTTTTGTTTCGGTTTCCACTCTTTTTTGCGCTCTTCAAGCTCCTCGTCGCTCAGATCTACCCGAAGAGTGTGAGCGTCGACATCCAGCTCTATGATATCACCGTCTCTTAGCAGCCCTATTGCGCCCCCTTCAGCTGCTTCCGGGCTTACGTGTCCTATGGAAGCGCCTCGTGTCGCACCGCTGAAGCGCCCATCTGTAATCAGTGCCACTTTGTCGCCGAGTCCCATACCCATTATGAGGCTGGTGGGCGCAAGCATCTCCTGCATTCCCGGGCCGCCCTTGGGCCCTTCGTAGCGGATGACCACCACATCTCCCTCTTTGATTTTTCCTCCCATAATACCTGCAATAGCTTCCGGCTGACTGTCGAAACAGACGGCAGGTCCTTTGAAGCGGCGCATATGCGGGTCGATTCCCGCGCTTTTGACAACTGCGCCTTGTGTTGCAAGGTTGCCATAGAGAATGGATAGTCCTCCGACCTTGCTGTATGCGTTGTCTATGGTATGGATAATCTCTTTATCTTTTATCTCGGCATCTTTTATGCGCTCTCCGAGAGTTTCACCGGTAACCGTAAGTGCATCCAGTTTTAGTACTTCTCCGCGTTTGCTTATCTCGTTCATTACCGCATTTACACCGCCGGCACGGTTTATATCTTCCATGTGAACAGTCGTTAACGATGGGGAGATCTTCGCTATATTTGCCACCCTGTCACTAAGCTCGTTAATGCGTGCCAGATCGAAATCGACCTCAGCCTCTTTGGCTATCGCCATCATATGCAGAACCGTGTTTGTACTCCCTCCCATTGCCATATCGACGACGAAAGCGTTATTGACAGCCTTTTCATTCAGGATATCACGGATATTGGGCCCCTCCGCTTTTGCCATTTCTACTATCCGTTTAGCCGCCGTCCGAACCATCTCCAGCCGCTCTTCGGTCATAGCCAGAACCGTTCCGTTGCCCGGAAGTGCTATTCCCATCGCTTCACATAGTGTATTCATCGAGTTTGCGGTAAACATTCCGGAGCACGATCCCCCGCTCGGGCATGCCTCGCACTCTATTTCGTAGAGCTGCTCGTCGGTAATCTTTCCTTTTGCATGCTCACCTACTGCTTCGAAAGCGGTTGCCAGGTCAATCGGTGTACCGTCTTTAAGATGCCCCGCCCTCATTGGCCCGCCGGAGACGAATATGGTAGGTACATTCACCCGAAGTGCACCCATGATCATTCCAGGCACGATTTTGTCACAGTTTGGGATGCAGATAAGCGCATCGAGTTTGTGAGCGTTCATAACCGTCTCGATACTGTCTGCGATGATCTCACGGCTAGGCAGGCTGTAGAGCATACCGTCATGTCCCATCGCTATACCGTCATCGACGCCGATAGTATTGAACTCGAAAGGAACCCCTCCGGCTTCACGTATGGCCTCTTTTACGATCCTTCCATACTCTTGCAAAAAGAAGTGTCCGGGAATTATGTCTATATAGCTGTTGGCTACCCCGATGAACGGTTTGTCGAAATCCTCGTCTTTAAGGCCGGTAGCCCTTAGAAGGCTGCGGTGCGGTGCACGTTCGAAACCGCGTTTGATAATGTCGCTGCGCATATGATGCTCCATTAGGGAAAAATTTGCGTCAATTGTATCGAAAAAGTGCTTTATGGTTCGACACTCTTTACATGGTTGAAAATTTGGGATATAATACCCATCCTAAAATATGCGGGAGTAGCTCAGTGGTAGAGCACGACCTTGCCAAGGTCGGGGTCGCGGGTTCGACCCCCGTCTCCCGCTCCATTTTGAGTAATGACTGTTTTAAAAGCGTAGTTTTAGGATCGAAATATCTGAAAGTGTCATGCCAGGTCGCCTTGTATAACTGTTTAGCCAAAAATCGTTGCAAAGCAGCGCAAAAGCAGCATGTGTGATAGTTTTCTGCCCGGATGGCGGAATCGGTAGACGCAAGGGACTTAAAATCCCTCGAACATCTGTTCGTGCCGGTTCAAGTCCGGCTCCGGGCACCATTTTTATATAAATTAGGGCGACATAGCCAAGCGGTAAGGCACGGGCCTGCAAAGCCCTGATCCCCGGTTCGAATCCGGGTGTCGCCTCCAGAATTGTCTGGCGGTATAGCCAAGTGTCAAGGCAGCAGCCCCGCAAGGCTGTGATCTCCGTGTTCAATTCCGGATACCGCCTCCATATCTACACTGTTCGGGGGATGGCTGAGTGGTCGAAAGCGGCGGTCTTGA
>WFUN01000040.1 GCA_015484905.1 Hydrogenimonas sp.
ATGTAATAATATACGATCGTCTGGCAAATCCTGATATTCTCAAAGAGGCAAAACCTGAATGCGAATTTGTATATGTCGGCAAACAGGATGGCCGTCACACTCTTCCACAAGATCAGATAAACGAAGTCATATACCAAAAAGCTGTAATACATGATAACGTGGTCAGACTCAAAGGAGGAGATCCTCTTGTCTTCGGACGTGGTGGAGAAGAGGCCAAATACCTTAAACAAAGAGGTATCGAATTTGAGTTCATTCCAGGAGTCACATCGGCAATCTCTGTTCCAGCATATGCCGGTATTCCGGTGACACATCGTGGTGTAGCTGTATCTTTTAAAGTGGTTACAGGCCACGAAACTCCCAACAAAGAGCATTCACAGGTAGACTGGGAATCCATGAGAGCGGATGAAACGATCGTTTTTTTGATGGGGCTTCACAACCTGCACAATATATCCGAAAATCTGATAAAAGTCGGTCGTCCCAAAGATACACCCTGCGCCGTAATAAGCAAAGGAACGACACCGGAACAAAAGAGTGTCACCGGAACACTTGAAGATATCTATGCCAAAGTCAAAGAGGCAGGTATTCAGACTCCTGCTCTCATAGTCGTAGGGAAGGTCGTTGAACTGAAAAAAGACCTCGAGTGGAAAAAGGAGCAAACATAGTTGCAAACAGGATATTTGCACCAGAAGGAGTCCCTCTTTCATGAAGCGAAAAAAAGTGGTTTTGATAACCGGCGCCAGCACCGGAATGGGAAGAGCGACAGCGGAGTTGCTGGCACTGAAAGGTTATGAAGTCTATGCCGCAAGCCGTGAACCACAGAGGCTTCTTGATCTTCGTGAAAAAAACATTATCCCTATATATATGGACATTGCGGATCCAAAAAGCGTTGAGAAAAGTGTAAAAGCGCTCGGACGCATAGAGATACTTGTCAATAATGCTGGATATGGCCTCGTCTCTTCGGTAGAGGAGTTTGATGAGAGAGAAATGTTCGATCAATTCAATATAAACGTTTTTGGTCTGCTCAGAGTCACCAAACATGCAATTCCTCTCATGAGAGAAGCAAATGGTGGTATCATTATAAATATCAGCTCTTTTCTCGGCAAAATAGGCCTTCCGCTTCTTACTATGTACAATGCTACAAAATATGCGGTAGAGGGAGTAACGGATTCACTAAGATATGAACTTGCCGATTTCAATATAAGAGTCCACTCCATAATGCCCGGTTTTTTCGATACTCAATTCGCCAGAAGCAATCTCGCAACGAATAAAGATACCTTCAAAGAAGAATCACCATACAGACATATAGTCTCAAACCTGATTCCACAAATCGTTGAACAGATAAACAGTGGAAACGACGCCAAAGAGGTAGCCAGACTCATATACCGCATAATAGAAGACAAAAATTTTCCTACGAGAGCTACGGTAGGAGACAAAGCGAAGAAATTCATTCCAATGCGAAAAGAGCTTAGCGATGAAGATTTCGAACGTCGCGTAAAAGAGTATTATAATCTCTGATGGAAAGCTTCTTTTTCAATACCGGAGACAGAAGATACAAATCCACAACAATTTACAAAACAGATGACGAACACATTACGAGGGTAGACATTTCAAACGGTATCGTATTTTTTGACATACTTTTAAAAAGAAACAACAGAAAAAGTTTCAATATAAAAAATCTTGACAGAATGGTTGTAATAACCGTAGTCAAAGATGGCAGTTTCAAAGTCGTGAACAACCTCGACAAAAGCGTTATTGTCTCAAAAAAAGATGAAACAAATATCTACTGCTCATCGAGGCAAAACTTTACCCTAACGATAGAACCATCCAATAACACGGAGATCTTCGTTCTCTTTATAGCCGATTTTTTTCTTAAAAGATATTTGAGTATGGAGAGAAACGAGCCTATCGACTTTCTTTATCAAAAAATACAAGACAATATTTGCGTGGAGTTGATAGATACCAAACCTCTTGACGCTTTGAGTATCCATATTGTAGACAAGATCGTCAAAACGAGACTGCAACAAAAAATGTACAGTATAGTATGTGAACATAACGTCATCGAATTTATGATCCACCGTTTCTCTCTTTTGGATATGGTGGATGAAAGTATCGACGAGGATGAACTGCAGATCGCACTCAAAGCCAGAAAGCATCTTCTTCACAACTTCGTCTCTCCTCCTACAATACCGGTCCTGGCACATATATGTGCAACGAACGAAACGAAACTGAAGCGTTCATTCAAAAAAGTGTTCAATACCACGATTGGCGGCTATATACGTAAACTGCGTCTTGAAAAGGCAAATCTTTTACTCAAGGACAGAATGCTTTGCATTGGAGAGGTTGCCAAAGAGGTCGGCTACAGCCATCAGGGCTATTTTTGCAAGCTTTTTTTCAAAGCATACGGCATCTACCCAAAAGATCTCAAATAGCGATACATAGCTCTTGTATGATGCAAAAGTATTAAAAGCAAAAATCCACCCCGTTTACGAACGAAATCACTGCATCGAAACTTTCACTCTATCGGTCGGTGCGGTAATAATTCTTTTCGTGCCTAAACAAAATTCTTTTCGTGCCTAAATGGTCTTGATTTCAACCTCTTATACACAATATAATGATCTAAATATGGATCGACACCAAATCGCAGTCTATCCATATAATCAAAAATCAACGAAACAGAGGTAGCAGACAATGAAAGAGGTAGTATTCATAACAGGGGCCGCTTCGGGAATGGGAAAAACAACCGCCAGACATCTTGCAAAAAAAGGATACAGGGTATATGGGAGCACAAGAAACCGGAACCAATTAGATTCAGATACAGAAAACATAAATATGCTTTACATGGATGTTACCGATAGCGACTCGGTAAAGGAGGCAGTTGAGCACATTATAGAAAGAGAGGGAAAAATTGACGTTTTGGTAAACAATGCCGGTTACGGCCTTGTCTCCACGGTAGAAGATGCCACCGACAAAGAGATTTTTGACCAGTTCAACGTAAATGTCTTCGGTCTTTTGCGTACAACAAGAGAGGTATTGCCTCATATGAGAAGAGAAAAGAGAGGGGTGATAATAAACATAAGCTCATTTCTTGGCAAAATGGGGCTCCCCCTTTTGACACACTACAATGCCAGTAAATATGCGGTAGAGGCTATTGTAGACTCTTTGAGATTCGAAACGATGCCTTTTAACATTCGAGTACACTCGATACAGTCCGGTCTCTTTCGCACAAATTTCGTCAAAAAAGGGCTGGTTGTAAACGACAAAACTGTCTCTGAAGATTCACCATACAAAGAGATAGTCTCGCATTTTGTGCCAATTGTCGCAAATGCGATAAATGAAGGACCCGAACCTCTACCAATAGCGGAAGCTGTCGAAAATATCATCGAAAACGAAGATGCGGAGATATTCGTTCCGGTAGGAGCTGAGGCAGAGACCTTCATTCCGATGAGAAAAGAGCTTGACGACAAAACCTTTGAAAAGAGGGTTAAAGAGATCTTCGGAATTTAGAGGATTTTTACATGAGAACGGTTTTAATGATTCTTCTCATATCTTTTGCGGTATTCGCACTCTACTTCAACATAGGAGTGTTTATACCTGCAAGCGACAAAAGTACACATACGATAAAGGATGAAGAGCTGCGCAAAATGGCTCTGGACCGTGGTCTGTTTCCAGTCCCAAAAACCTGGGCAAAAGCAAAAGAGGTCGTAGACAATCCAGAAAATCCTCTTACACCGGAAAAGATTGAACTTGGAAAAGAGCTATATTTCGATCCGATTCTTTCCAAAGATTCAACAATAAGTTGTGCCAGTTGCCATATTCTTGAAGACGGAGGAGACGACAACCGTCCCACAGCGATAGGTATATATGGGCAGCCAAACCCATTTCATCTCAATTCACCGACCGTTTTGAATGCCGCGTTGGCAAAACGCCAGTTTTGGGACGGTCGCAGTCCGAATGTGGAAGATCAGGCCAAAGGTCCCATACAGGCACCTTTTGAGATGGGAATGACTCCTGATGAAGCCGTACTGAGAGTGAAAGGCAGCGAAAAGTACTTATCTCTATTTTCCAAAGTTTTTCCCAAAGAAGGGGTCACTTTCGACACTATTACAAAAGCCATAGGCGCCTATGAAAGAACCCTTCTTACACGAGGGGCTTTCGATCGCTTTCTTGAAGGAGACGAAAGCGCAATCAGCAAAAAGGCAAAAAGAGGACTATACCTGTTTATGCGAATAGGCTGCAAAGGATGTCATACCGGCATGAGTGTCGGAGGGCAGAGTATGCAAAATTTCCCTTTAAGAAGATATAACTCGATACTCTCACCGCAGTCACGTTTTGTAAACGACAAGCGTTATTTTGCTGGCTTCAAATGGCAGAAAATCGAAGCTGAGGAGCCTTTTCCTTTCCCTGATACAGGCGGTTTTCACGGCCGCAACGGCCAGTTTCTCTTCAGAGTTCCCATTTTGCGCAACATTACCCGTACCGCGCCATATTTCCATAACGGTTCGGTAGAAAAGATAGAAGATGCGGTACGGATTATGGCACGCCATCAACTTGGACTACTGCTGGACGATCAACAGGTCGATGAGATAGTGGCATTTTTGAAAACGCTTGAAGGCGATCTTGTGGAGTATAAAATCAGATGAAGCTGACAGCAATCCTCCTGCTCTTTTTTTACACCGCCATGCAGGCTGAAACGATAAGTTGGTACGGATCTTTCAAGTCTGCACTATATACGGCAAGAAATAAAAACAGGCCGATCTTCGTAGTAGTAGTGAAGAGAAATTGCGATGAGTGCAGACAACTTTTTGCAGGCACCCTGAGAGAAGAGAGGATAGTCCGTAAAATAAATGAAAAGATGGTTCCTGTAATAGTGACGAAAGAGGATGAAAATTACCCTGTTGAGTTACTCTACACTCTCGTCTATCCGACAATTTTCCTTCTTTCGCCCCAGGAGGTTATTATCAAACCTCCTATATCGGGAGCAATCGATGCGAATCTACTTGAAAAAAAAATCTTTGACGAATGAAAGCTCTTTTTTATTCAACACCATTTTATCGATTACCCTCTTTTCATCATCAAGAATCACAAGAGTACTCCCTTCGAGTCTTAGATGAGTTTTTCCCCACTTTTTCAAAAGATCGTCAAACGCAAGAAAAACCTTTGCATTGTCGATCTTGAGCTTCTTACCACTCTTTTTGTCCAAAATATCCAGACCGCCGATCGTTTTGGTCAACTCATAGGGAAAATATGCGCTGATTTTTTCTATTACATGCTTCTCTTTTTTCTTGGGCATGTTCTCGATAAAAGTGGTTATGCTCAAAAAAGCGAATATGGCCATCAATACCCAGACCATTTTTTTGCTAAACATTTCGATCCTTTGAAAATATTTTTTCTATATAAGCTCTGGCCTTTTCATCCAACATTTTCATTCGCTCTTTTCCTTTCGGCAGCGAAGATCGTAACTCCCTCATCTCTTCAAGAAATTCGACGATCGATTCTGGAATCACTTTTTCTATCGATCTGCGAAGATATTTCGCTACAGAAGGAGATATACCTGAAGTAGAAAAAGCGATTGTAAGCGGACCTTTTTTTATATAAGAGGGGAAAATAAAATCACAATAGTCGACCGAATCGACGCTGTTGCAAAGAATACGGTGAGCCCGACACTCTTCATAAATCTCTTTTTGAAGAGTTATATCGTCGACTGCAACTATGACGATATCGAAGCCTTCCACATCTCCCTTTTCATAATGCCGCTCGATAAATTTCAATCTATGCGATTTTGCAAGCTCACTTGTATCTTCTGAAATATCGGAAGCTATCACCGTTATATTACAAGTAAAGTCGAGAAGCCTTTGCAACTTTTCTTTGGCGATACGACCCCCTCCCACTATTAGAACACTTCTGCCG
>WFUN01000041.1 GCA_015484905.1 Hydrogenimonas sp.
AACACTCAAACTATATGGTGATCCTATAACGCCTGCTATACGGCATAATTACGAAGAGTTGCTATGCCGCCATATGCCAAACTACTCCAAACCGATAACCAAACAAAAGCTGTAACTAACCGCAGTACAAAAATATGTATTTTCCACAAGTTGACAATAAAAACGTAAAATTGATACAATAGCTGCAACAAAACATATCAGCCGGCCATTTGGTTACAAAAAACTGCAGCCGGATATCTGCAAAACACTGCCAGTACTCTGCAAATTTCAAGTTCACAAAGAAGGAATCATGAGCGAAACCTCCACCCGAAACAATAATAACGGAAAGTCAAGAACTCATATCCCTGTTGAGGGATATAAAATTGAAGATCTAAGACAAAAGAGCCTCGAAGAGCTTATCTCCATAGCCAAAGAGCTCGGTGTAGAACACCCCAACGAGCTTAAACGTCAGGATCTGATGTTCGAAATTCTAAAGTCACAGGTGAGCAAAGGGGGCTACATTCTCTTTACCGGTATCCTTGAGATAACAAACGAAGGTTACGGCTTTCTTCGGGCAATGGATGCCAACTTCTCAAATTCAAGCAACGATGCATATGTTTCCAGCACACAGATTCGAAAGTTCGCCCTCAGAAATGGTGACGTGGTAACAGGACAGGTACGCCCTCCGAAAGAACAGGAGCGCTACTACGCGCTGCTAAAAATCGAAGCCATCAACTATATGCCTGTTGCCGAAAGTAAAAACAGACCGCTTTTTGACAATTTGACACCGCTCTATCCACAGGAAAAATTGAAACTTGAGTACAACCCAACGAAGCTTACAGGCCGTGTTTTGGATCTATTCACTCCGATAGGCAAAGGGCAAAGGGGACTCATCGTCGCACCACCCCGCTCCGGCAAGACGGAGCTTATGAAAGAGCTTGCCCACGGCATCACCCACAACCATCCCGAAGTGGAGCTTATCGTCTTGCTTGTTGACGAACGCCCTGAAGAGGTAACCGATATGGAGCGGAGCGTCAAAGGCGAAGTATACAGCTCCACCTTCGACCTTCCTGCGCAAAACCATGTACGTGTCGCCGAGCTGGTTATAGAAAAAGCCAAACGCCGCGTAGAGATGGGAAAAGATGTGGTGATACTTCTAGACTCCATCACGCGTCTTGCACGTGCCTACAATACGGTAACTCCGAGCAGCGGGAAAGTGCTCTCGGGCGGGGTGGACGCAAATGCACTTCACAAACCAAAACGCTTCTTCGGAGCAGCCAGAAACATAGAAAGTGGGGGCAGCCTCACTATCATAGCCACCGCTTTGGTAGATACCGGGAGTAGAATGGACGAAGTGATCTTCGAAGAGTTCAAAGGAACCGGAAACAGCGAAATAGTGCTCAGCAGAAATATCGCTGACAGACGAATTTACCCGGCTATCGATATCATAAAATCTGGTACACGAAAAGAAGAGTTGCTCACAGATCCGAATACTCTGCCTAAAATCTGGGCCCTTCGCAATGCAATGCACCAGATGGACGAAGTAGAGGCGCTCAAGTTTCTCTACTCAAAGATGTTGAAAACCAAAAACAACGAAGAGTTTTTGAGTATCATGAACGAAGGAGCCTGAGGCAACAAAGGTGTTTTATAATTGGGTTTTGAAAATTTAAAAAGATTCGTCGCATGAGTCATTCAGCTTTCAAACGAGCCGGCGTATTTGATAGCGGTGCCGGTGGCCTGACTGTAGTCAAATCTCTTATGGAACGTCGCCTTTTTGACGAAATAATCTATTATGGCGATACAGCACGTGTACCTTACGGTCCAAAAGATCCAACCACTATCATCAGATATGCCCTGGAGGCTTTGGAGTTTTTCAAAAATTTCGATATAGATCTTATGATCACCGCATGCAACAGCGTCAGCGCACATGCGCTTCAGGAATTGCGTGCAAAAGCGGAGTTTCCGGTCTATGGAGTAATTGAACCGGGCATTATGGCACTCAAAAACGCACAATTACCTCTATCCAGCAGAATTCTTGTCCTCGGTACCAAAGCCACTATAAAGAGCGGACGATATCAAGAGGGAATAAAAAAACTTGGTTATTCTTATGTAGAAGCGATCGCTCCTTCTCTTTTCGTACCCATAGTTGAAGAGGGAGTTTTCAAGGGGAAGATATTGGAAAGTGCATTGGATTATTATTTGAAAGAGTATCGGGAACCGGATGCAATCATTCTGGGCTGTACACATTTTCCCCTTATAGCCGATGCCATCGTAAACTATTTTGACAACAGGCCCATATCGATACATTCCGGCAAAGCGATTGCGGAGTATCTTGAAAGAAACGGCTTTGAACCAGATATAAAAAACAGAACGAAACTTAGGATTTTCGCTTCGGAAAATCCGGACGGATTGAAGCAGATTGCAAAAAAGTGGCTTTAAGCACCGATAAGATAAACTAAAACAATCATATTCATATAATGAGAAAGAGGTTAGATTGTCACAGGCACTCGCTAACAAATATCGTCCGAAACGGTTTGAAGATCTGATCGGGCAGGACTCCATTTCTCAAACACTCTCCATGGCATTGGATCGCAACCGCCTCAGCCATGCATATCTGTTCTCAGGACTGAGAGGAAGTGGAAAAACTTCGACGGCACGCATATTTTCAAAAGCTCTGGTTTGTGAGAAGGGCCCCTCCTCCAGGCCATGTGATATATGTGAACAGTGCACCATGGCAAACGAAGGGCGTCATATAGATATTATAGAGATGGATGCAGCTTCAAGCAGAAAAATAGATGATATACGTGATCTCATAGAACATACCAAATACAAGCCATCGATAGGCCGTTATAAAGTTTTTATAATAGACGAAGTGCACATGCTGACAAAAGAGGCTTTCAATGCGCTTCTCAAAACCCTTGAAGAGCCACCGGAGTTTGTCAAATTCATACTTGCCACAACAGATCCGCTGAAACTTCCTGCAACCATTTTAAGCCGAACCCAGCATTTCCGGTTCAAAAAAATAGCGAAACCCCTGATTATCAAACATCTTGAGCATATTCTCAACAAAGAGGGGGTAGATTTTGAATCGGAAGCTTTGGAGATACTGGCACGAAGCGGAAGCGGATCGTTGCGTGATACTCTTACGCTGCTCGATCAAGCCATAGTCTACTCAAAAAACCATATCGATGTGGTCACCGTTACCCAGATGCTCGGTATCATAGATCCGGATTTTCTTGAAAAACTCTTCAGTGCCGTTTTGAAAAAAGATACGGAAAGTATCCTCTCGTATCTTATCGACCTCGAAAATTATGAAGCAGAGATGGTAATCGACGAGATGAGCCTCTTTCTCAAAGAGAAACTGTTTCAACCAGATAAAAGATTTTCGCCAATGCTTCTGGAACGCTTCTACCGGATACTTGCGGAGGGCAAACCTCTGCTTGCTCTTGGAACGGATGGAGATTTCGTACTCTCTTTGACTCTTTTTAAAATGGTGGAAGCTCTCAATATCAAGCAGATCGACGAGATGATAGAGGCACTGGAGAGTGAGCTGGGCTGTATCTCTACCGGAGTGACCCCGATAGCTACGAAAAAGATCTCTTCGTCAGACCGTGCACCGAGTGAACGTTCGGCAGCAACGCCCTCTAAAACAGAACTCGTTTCAACAAAGGAGTATACACCTGACAGCAGTTTACGTTTTAAAAAGCTCAAAGAAAAACTTTATGACCGAAATGCCGATTTGGGAAAAGCTTTCGATGAGAGTATCGAATTTGTCGGATTCGACAACGGTATTCTTTCATGGACGAGCCATGCAGAAGGAAATAACAAGGAGTTGCTTAAAACCCATTTCGGCATAATACGCCATTTCGTACAGGAGATATTCGGACTGGATACGAAAATCTCTCTGGTAAAACAGGAGAGTCCAACCCCAAAGCCAAAGGCTCCTGAAAAGGAGCCAAAGAGTGAAGACGGCATACCAAATGATGCAAACGCAATGACCGACTCCGCTTCGATGATAGAGGATGTGGAGTATAACAGTGCCGGCTGCATCACAGGAAACTGCAGTGAAGAGAAATCCTCAAAAGAGTTCGATGCCAAAGAGATACAAAACGACCCGGTTGTACGAAAGGCGGTTGAACTGTTTGGAGCCAAAAAGATTATTATACGCTCCAAAGTATGATCCGTCCGCTCCTTTTTACACTGCTTGCATTCTGGCTGACTGGATGCGTTACGAAAAAACCTGCCGTTTTGCAAACAACAGAAAACCTCAAACCTTTTTTGACAAATCCGCATGCTGATATCAATAGAGACGAACGTTCTCGCCTCTATACCGTTTTTTTGCAAAAACATTATGCGCCATGGCTGCAAGAAGAGGTCAATATCACCGTAGAATCGGCATCTTGGGCTATACGTCATTATGCGAAAAAACAGCTTTACGGTGAAAACAGACTGCCTCTTTTAAAGGAGCGCTGGCGCAACTGGATCAAAAATGCCAACTACACCTCACTCAACACGCTACGACGCCAAGCGATTACCATCTACCCATGCTCCTTGCGTCTTTTCCCATCGAAGCGTCCGATATTTTTCAATCCTTTCCATCCAGGAGAGGGATATCCTTTTGACTACAACCAAAACAGCACCATAAAAGCCTTTACCCCACTTATGGTCTCGCATATGAGCCTTGATGGAGGATGGGCCTTTGTACAAACGCCCTTCGCTTTCGGATGGCTTGATATACGCAACATAGCATATGTAACACGCAACCAGATAGATAAAATCATAAAGAGGCCTATTCTCGCAGTTTTGGAAGAAGGGGCTCCTGTATATGACGGAAGCCAGAATTTTCTG
>WFUN01000042.1 GCA_015484905.1 Hydrogenimonas sp.
AGTTTTTGTACTGCAGACCGCTGGAGGAGCGGGAGTTTTTGCAAAAGGTGCAAAACTCCCATACTGGCAGAAGGTAGTATCTTTTCATTTCGGCAGCAAGGATTCGTGCCAAAACCCCATGCTTTGGATCTTTGGCGAAAAGTTACTATACTTTTGAATCCAAAGCACTATTTTTCATAAACCAGGCAGCGTGCGGTAAAAAAAGGACGACTGAAAGCATCGGAGACAAAATAGTCTCCTTTCAGTTTCCAACCAAGCTCTTTGCTCAAAATTATAGACTGTGCACCCTGTCTTATCATTCTGCTTTCACAGATGATTTTGTCTCCACGATCAAAGGCTTCTCTTACTTCCGCCATTCTTTTTGTAGTTATCCAAAAGTGGGCACCTATCAAAACGGCGAGTATAGTGGAAACAGATATCATACCTTTTTTAACCGCACCCTTGCCCATAAACGGGCGCGTCGTTACAAAAAAAGTTACAAGTAGAATCACAAGTGCCAGAATCAGATAGCCGCTCTCAAGATAAAAGAAGTTTCGCATAGAGAATCCCCAAAATTTTATTGTTGATATGGTAACATGCAATCAATCAAAATAGACTTGATAGCTATCAAGGATCGCAGGCAGTACATCTGTTTGCAGCAGAAAGGGAGTATTTGACATGTTAAATGTGATACTTACACTTGTTTTCAGTATCGTGGTGATGTTTTTCATGCTTTTTCCCGCAATGAAAATTGTGGAGTGGATAGATTCTCGTTATCCGATTCCAGAAAAACTCAATACACCCTTGACAATTTTTATAGTAATTTTACTATCATTATCTATAGGAATTTTTCTAAAATTCGCGTAGCGAACCAAAAAAGTGACGGATTGGAAACAATATGGAAAACTTCAGAAACTTTTATCTTTTTCGCCATCTAAGTGATGAAAAGTTCGCCAGATTGGAAGAGATATCAAAAATTGTAGATTATAAAAAAGGTGCCATTCTCTTTTTCGAAGGAGACGAGGCCAAATCGCTCATTATACTTATCGAAGGGGTGCTGCAGGTTTACAAGACGGATCAGAAAGGGAACAAAGTCATACTTCACCACTTTCTGCCTATGGACGTTATCGCGGAAATAGTGAATTTTGAACATATGCGCTACCCGGCTTCGGCAGAGTTTGAAACCGATGGCAAGGCTCTTGTAATAGATTATGAATCTTTTGAAAGAGATTTTCTAAAAGATCCGGAAGTATCTTTCGCTTTCATCAAATCTCTTTCGAAAAAAATAAAATACCTCGAAAATGTAATCGCCACCAATCTGATGATGAACTCTACGGCAAGAGTCGCAAAATTTATATGTGAACATGAAAAAGAGATGGGAAAGCTCAAAAAAAGTTATATCGCTGCAGATTTGAACATGACCCCGGAGACACTTTCTCGTATACTTAAAAAGCTTGCGACTCTCGGTCTGATCGAAAAGAAAAAGGAGAAAATAGAGGTTTTAGACAAAGAGGGGTTAGAGACCTTTTTCCTTTAAATATATCCAGCCAACTTCAAATACATCACTCCATTTCAAGCCGCATCAAAAACATATCCTCTCCATCGACGACTCTGACCAGATTTCCACCACATTTTGGACAAGAGTAGTCATGCTTTTTTAGCGTAAACTCTTTTTCACACTCACCGCAATATATGAGAACAGGCTGTATTCTCATCACAAACTTCGCCTCCTCGCAGACAGTTTTGAATTTGAAGGTGTCGAACGCCACTTCCAGCAGATATGGTTCTACACCACTCAATACGCCTATTTTGACCTCTACTACAGTAATCTTTTTGGCGCGGTTTTTTTTCGCTTGCTCCTCACACTGGTCCAAAAGCGCCTGAACAATACTGTATTCATGCATACTCAGTCTCTTTTTCTATGTAGAGCGATACGCTCTGGAGCCCGAAGAGAACAGATTTTGTAGACAAAATCGTGTCTCAGTCTTTGAAATTCGCTCTGTTGATTCCATATTTGCTCATAAATGTTTTTCAACTCCTCCTCTTTCAGACGCTCCATCATCTCAAAATCGGACTCTATACGTTCACACTTGAGTTCGAGCAGATCGAAAAATCTCTCTTCGTCTCCTATAAGATTTTGACACCACTCTTTCAGCGCCTTTGTATAGTCTGCCGATGACAAAACAGCATCAACCATACCAATCTCTTCCGCTCTCGATGCACTTATGGGCAGACACTCTTCAGTAAGCCTCTGTGCCATCTGCTCTCCCACTCTTTTTGGAAGAGTATAGGTATGATACTCGCTGCCGCTCAGCCCTATGGTCTTGTAGTGTGGATTCAGAACAACTCCTTTCCTGATCAAGACAAAATCGCATGCAAGTCCAAGAAACACTCCTCCTGCTCCGGCATTGGCACCAAATGAGGCCACTGTCAGAATATTGTCGCTCAAAAGAATCGTCTTTATAAGATTGTTTATGGCATTTATATTGCTCCAGCCATCTTCTCCCCGCTTTTTGCTATCTTCCAGTATTGTCAGATGTATACCGTTTGAAAAAAAATTTTCTCCACCCGTAAGTACCAGCAGATCGACTTTCTGGCGTAGCGTCTCTATGGCATATTTCAATCTTACACACTGCTCACTGTTCATCGCACCATTGTAGAAATCGAATCCAAGATAACCGATACGGTCTTCGAGAGTGAATGTTATCTCCTTGAATGTTTTAAGTCCAGGCTCTACATATAGAGGAATTCTTCTCTCCTTCACCCCTTTCAGACGCTCCTTTAGAACATATGTCGCAGGAAGCTTGAAACGATCCGGCTCCCTTAAATGGCTTATCCAGACGGCACCGTCTTTTGTGCCAAGGCAGATGGCCCCATCGCGTTTGGCCAAAACCTCCTTTATCCCGCCACGAAATTGCGCTTCTTCATGAGCTCCGTAGAGATAGCATGTAACCCCCATTATTTCATCGAGAACACCAGGCCTGTTATCTGCACTTTGTATCTTGCGTATAATTGTTTCGGTATCATCATTTTGCCAATCGATATGTCTGTCGGATTGACTCACTGCTTTATGCGTATGAGATCTTTCACTGCAAATGCGACTCTGAGGTATAGGTCTGAAAGTCGGATCGTCAACTTTTTCAATCGCCTCGTTTATCAGATCAATCGCAAGATCGGAAACCTCTTTACGGTAGATGGAGCCTTTCGAAGTTTTCCGCATACGGAAGTTGCCATATGCCCAGATATCTCCAGCATCCATCTGTGCATTCGCCTGAAACAGTGTCACTCCCCACTCATCCGATCCTTTCAATACGGCCCAATCGAGCGATGATGGCCCACGGTCACCGATGGGGCCCGGATGAACGATCAGGACAGGAACCTTTTCCCATACACTCTGCGGCACCTTTTGTATCAGATATGGTGAAACGATCAGGTCCGGCTGCCAGAGCTTTACCGCCTCTTCTACAAGACCAGCCGAGTAGGCAAACTCGACACTGACGTTGTGCCCTCTATCCTTCAGAAAGCAAAACACCCGTTGCGACAAAGAGTTGAAGGCTGTGCAAAGCATGAGTATATTCATTCGCTCTAACAGATCCTCGGCAAAAGTTCGCCGGTAGGAAAATCCATAAACCTTTTCGTTCCCCATTCGCTGCAAAGCATCACTCTTCCAGGATAATCCGATACCACCTCTCCTATCACGGCAGCTTTTTCGCCCGATTTAAAACTTCGTAAAATTTCCAACGTTTTTTCGGCGCTGGAGACATCTACGCCAAGAAGAAAGGTTCCTTCGTTTGCAAGTGCCGTAGCCTCAAAACCCAACATTTCACATATACCTGCAACC
>WFUN01000043.1 GCA_015484905.1 Hydrogenimonas sp.
CGGCAACTTCTGCCGGAAGGGCGCTCCTGTCGGCAAAAAGATCCAACATCAGATATAGTGCCGCCTCTTCAAGCCCCGGTTTGTGGTTTATGCAAATCAGATTTTTGCCCATTCCTTCCACAACCGGATCCTTGACCGGATGGAAATAGAGTCCGGCCCCTTTATTCATCTTTATGGCGTTGTTGAAAGCAAAGCGTGCTCTGGGGTTGTCACTTTTTAGCTGAGCCCCTATACTTACTACAAAATCACTTTTATGCACCCCTTGCAGGTCTCCGCTCCACAAACTGTTTCCGGTTGCCTGTGAAAAAGCTTTGACAAATTTTTTAAATCTCTTCGCATCGTCGTTTAGAAGTCTGTACCCTCTTTTCTCTTTCAGTCTCTGTAATATAAGAGCCTCTTCGTTCGTGATAACGGAAGAGAAACGGATGGTATCGGCCTTCTTGAACGCCTCCAATGCCCTTTCGAACGACTCTTCATCCCTGTTTTGCACACGATTTTCGAAATCGTATCCGAAACGACCGGCTCCACACAAAGATATATAGTTCCATTCGTTTTTGACCCGATAGATTTTAGGCTCCGGATTATTTATACTCGTATGTTTTACATCGTAGTAGATATGGCATCCGGCACTACAGTGGGCGCATGCTGCCGGAATGGAGTTTAACTCCCAGGCGTTTGTTGTATACTGAAAATCACTGCTAACCAACGCTCCGACAGGACAGACAGCTATACACTCTCCGCAATCGGTACACTCAAGCGTATCGCCAGTAACAGTGCCAATGAGTGACTTGTTCAGCTTGTTCCACATGGCATAGGCATCTTTGGGCATACTCTCCTTGAGCCCTTTGTCGAGTGCTTCACCACCTCGCGGGACGGTCTTTAATACAGCATCACCAATCATATCTTTACATACGGTAACGCACCTTTCGCATACTATGCAAAGGCCGGGATCATAATGCATCAGACCCCAGTCTTTTGCTTTACGCTCTACATCTTTTATGGCATAGTGCTGTTCGTCGACACCTATTTCGAGAGTATAGTTTTGCAGTTCGCACTCACCCGATTGGTCGCATACCCCGCACTGCAAAGGATGGTTTACGTCATACACTTCCATGATAGCACGCCGCTCTTTTGCTATATTCTCCGTCAGTGTTATGACATTCATTCCATCTTTTACTTTGGCGTTACACGCATATACTTGCTTTCCGTCCACTTCAACCAGACATAAACGGCAGGCCAGAGTGGGACTGCATCGTGTCAAGTAACAGATGGCGGGAATAAAGATATCGTTGGCGCGGGCCACATTGAGAATGAATTCACCCTCTTTTGTTTTACACTCTTTTCCGTCAATCGTAATAGTAATTTCACTCATTTGACTGTCCCACAACTTCAATTTTGCTTTGGCTGAAACGGTAGAGTGAAGATAGCAAATCTTCACTTAATCCCAAGTCAAAGGTAGGGTTAAGCGCAATGGTACCTTTCAGCTCGGGGTCGATAGTAAACATTCTCTCCATCTCCAGACCATGAATGGAGATTTTTACGCGCATTCCCTCCTTAAGTCTGGCTGCAATAGCGAACTGTTTCGATCCAAGCAGTACAGCCTCCTCTTTGCCCAGCTGTGATGTATGGGCGGTCTGAGGCCCAAACTGCAAAACCGGATCACATCTATAGAGCACAGGGCCGTTGAACTCAGGCAGATCATCCACCTCCTCCAGTGTAATGTCGACTGGATGGCTCATTCGCTTCAGCGTATAGCCGCGTACCTCTCCGTCACTGTTACTGAAATAGTAAGGTATATCATCGAAATCCAAAGGCAGAAAACCCTTCTCTTTCGGAAGTGTTTTTGTAAAGTCGATCGTATACCGACATTTTATTCCGAGAGCATCTGCAATTTCACTCAGTGTATAGCCATAATAGGGGAGTGCTGCATTGGTAGGGACTACACGCTTGTCGAGTGTCACAAATGTCCCTTCCTGCTGGTTGAGTGCCGGCATATCCAGATCACCCTCTCCTATGGAACTCAGAACAAAATCACCGGGAGCATTGTATCCGATCGTCAGCCCTTTTTCCTCTTCATCCAGATCGCACACAAGACTCACTCCAAGGGTGTTTGTTTTCGGAGCGATAGGAAGAACGGAGATATTCCCGAAACGTTCAAACAGTGCCGCCAGTTTTGCTATCTGCATGGCACGAGGATGGTTGATGCAATCCTCTCCCACAACCAGAGCTATACGTCTGCATCTTTTCAATGAGTTCTTTATCGCTTCGAGCTCCTCTTCTCCGACGTTGCTCTCGGCGCTAAGGTACCCCTCATCCAGGTCACGCAAAAAAGACTCTACATTTTTGTTGTCCGCTTTTCCTTCAAGAAGCGTACGAGCCAGCATGGACAAAACACCCTCTTCCGTCCCTACTTCATATTTGACGAACTGGGTAACGACATTTTTCATTCTGATATCTTCGATAGGATGCATATAGACTATACGCGCATTATGCCGCTTCGATGCCATCGTTATATGGTATCTGACAGCCGGATTGTCGGTAACTATACGCGAACCTACGACAATGATCCCGTCAGCATCGGCGACCATATCCAAAGAACCGTTAAAAAGTGTCTCTCCAGCGATGGCCGCATACGCTTCGAGAAATTTTTTGTAGTTCAAAGCATCATGATTTACAAGCCTGTAACCGAATCTCTCTTTAAGACTTTGCAAAATCATCGCCTCTTCGTTTGTTATGCGACTTGTAAACCGGATCGTATCGGCTTTTTTGAACATCTCCACTGCACGAACAAACGCCTTTTCGTCTCTTGATGCTCCACGATTTTCAAAGTCGTATCCAAACCGCCCGGCTCCACATAGAGTCGTAAACTCGAACTCGTTTGTAACACGATATATCCGCTGTTCGGAATGATCAAGCGCTCCTGCATGTTTTCTTTCATAATTTATCGCACATCCACCGCTGCAGTGTGCACATGTAGCCGGTACCTTCTGCAGCTCCCACGCATTGGCCTTGTACTGAAAATCGGTACTTATCATCGCTCCTACCGGGCATACTGCAATGCACTCTCCACAGTTGGTGCACTCAAGCTCTTCACTGCCTTTTGGTCGAATTCTGGAGCTGTAGCCGCCATAATCTATTTCAATGGCATCGTCACCTATCACCTCATTGCAAACATGTACACACTTCTCACAAAGGATACAAAGGGATTCGTCATAACCGATAAATTCCCATTTCCTCAAATCTCTTTTATGATCTTTTGCCGAAAACTCCTGACTCTCTATGGCAAACTCGAGCGTCTTGTTCTGCAAGTCACAGGCTCCACTTTTGTCGCAGACTCCGCACTCCAGCGGATGGTTGACATCATACAGCCTCATTATATTTCGGCGGTGGGTATAGAGCTCAGGCGAGTTTGTGCGTATCTCCATTCCGTTAAGCACCGGTGCCTGACAGCTGAGGATAAACCCTTCTGTTCCCTCCACCTCTACAACGCATAGACGGCAAGAAGCGATCGGTTTCACTTTGCTTAGATAACACATAGTAGGAATGTAGTGTCCATTGCGGCGTGCAGCCTGAAGAATAGTCTCTCCTTTGCGGGCCTCTATTAAATGTCCGTCAATCTTCAACTTGATCATGCCTAGCCCCCTACACCACTGTCATCGCGATATAATAACAGCGCATACAGCGTTCAGCCTCGGCAATCGCCTCTTCTTGCGTAAAACCGAGATTCACCTCTTTATTATTGTCACGTCTCTCTTCGACCGACAACTTTTCACTTACCTGACGAGGCAGGCCGGGCAGCCATCCGACAACCTTTTCACTCTTGTCATACACCCGCAGTTTTCTCAGATGATCTTCCATTATCTCTTCGTCGGTAAGCGTTATCTCTCCTGTCCGGACATAACGGGATATGACCGAAGCGGCACGTTTTGCCTGACCGACGGCATTGACAATCGTCATTGGACCATACTCACAGTCTCCGGCAGCGAAGAGTCCTTTTCTGCTTGTCATATAGTCGCGACCGTTTGTTTTAAGTGTGTTCCAACTCGTAAGCTCCAGCTCCCACTCTCCGGGCAGAAGAGAGAGGTCTGCAGCCTGACTGACGGCAGGGATCAGATAGTCGCACTCTATTTCGAAATCGGCTCCCTCTATTTTGACGAGCTTTGGCCTCCCACCGTCAGGATCGGGCACCAGTTCAAAACGGTTTACTTTAAGTTTGCTCAGGTGACCATTCTCATCTTCTATAATCTCTTCAACCGCCGAATGGAAAATGAACTCAACACCCTCTTCTACAGCCTCATGGTACTCTTCATAGGTGGTATTTCTTATGATGGTCTTTTCATCCCGCCTGTAAAGCATAATCACTTTTTCGGCGTTGGCCCTTATCGAACATCTGACGACATCCATGGATGTAAAGCCGCCTCCTACGCACACAACGGTTTTGCCGGTTAGATCAACGGGAGAACCTATGCGGTATTTCTCCCATAGATTCACCTGGTCCAAAAAATTAATGGCTCCCCAATATCCGGGCATATCTTCACGTTCATTCTTCGCTCTGACTTTCTTGCTCAGCCGCGTACCGAAAGCAAGAAGCGTAGCGTCATACTCCTTTTCGAAACGCCTAAGCATATCAGCGTCCACTCTGGTATTGGTAATGAAGTTTGTTCCAACACTTTTGATAAGCTCGATATCTTTATTGTATTTGCCGACAGGCATACGATATTCAGGTACACCCACCGCCACTTCTCCGCCAAGTACCGGAAGCTCTTCGTAGACATCGCACTCTATCCCTTCGAGCCCAAGATAATAGGCAGCGGTCAATCCGGCAGGCCCAGCACCTACTATCGCAACCCTCTTGCCGACTTTCTCTTTGGCTGGTCTGCGAGGATGAAGC
>WFUN01000044.1 GCA_015484905.1 Hydrogenimonas sp.
GTACAGACTTGCCAAAATAAGGGCGAAACAGGCTGCCTTGAAGGCTAAAAAAGTCGAAACTGCCCAGCGTCTCAGACTTGAGTCGCTGACGCTTGAACTCGAAATTCTAAAAAAAAGGTATGCTGTACTCAAAGAGCAGGAGCTTAAAGAGCAGGAGCTCCTGGCCCTTTTTGAAGAGGGGTATAAAATGGCGCAAAGCTCTCTTCTGGATCTGCTGCGCACGAAAAACGGCCTTATAGAGACTGAGAGAAAACTTCTTCAGACAATCTATCTGACAAACCTTTACAAAATAGAAATAGAGTATCTGAAAGGACATAAAATATGAACAGAATTCTAATAACACTCCTACTCACCCTCGCCACTTTGAATGCAACCGGTATAGTCATAGAAAAAGCGAAATTGGAAAAATTTGGAAAACAGATGCATGTAAATGCCAAAATTGTACAGTTGAGCAACCAGAAACAGCTGATCGTATCACGCCTTGGAGGACACTTGGAGCGCTACTATATCGAGCCTGGCAAAAAGGTGAAAAAGGGTGACGCAATTGCGCAGATCAAGTCACTCGAACTATCGAAAATGAGTGCGGACTATATTGCTTTTGGCAAAAAGCTCACAGCTGCAAAAGCCAGATTGGCTTCTACAGAGAATCTCTACAAAAAAGGGCTCGCTTCGAAGCAGGATCTGAATCGTGAGCAGATAGCATACGCATCTATCGAAGCCGACAGAAACACCCTTGCTTCACAGCTTGCATCTTTGGGTGTGAACCCCTCATCGCTTGAAAAACCGACCGACACCCTCATTATAAGGGCCCATGCCGACGGTCTTGTGAGCCGGCTTCTGGTCCCGCTTCACACCAATCTCTCGGCCGAGACACCGATAGTATCGCTGGTTCGCTCGAGTGGATACTACGCCATAGCGTACATAGGCGTTGCCGAGGCTCTCAAGATGCCAAAAAAGGTCGAAGGAAGGCTAAATATAGACGGAGTAGGCTTCAAATGCCGCTACCTCTATCTACTCCCGAAGGTTGATGAAGAGACCCAGAGAGCCCAGATGCTTTTTTGGATAGAGAGCGACAAACAGCCGCTTCTTCTGAACGCATTCGCAGAGATGGAGATAAACCTTCCGCCTTTTAAAAAATATGTCGCCATAAAGCGCACCGCACTTACGATGTTCGAAGGCGAATGGGTCGTTTTTGTACCTGCCGAAGAGGGGCATGAAGAGCATGGTGAACACGAGGAACACGAGAGGCATGAGGAACATGGCGAACACGATGAACATGAAGGGAATGAGGAGCATAACGAGCACGGTGAGGAGTCCGACCACGATGAGCATGCGGAGCACTCGGAAAAAAAACCGTATGAGGTCAGAGTGGTAGAGCCTATAACAAGATTCGGCGGATACGTTGCCGTAAAGGGAATAGAACCCGGCGAAGAGTACGTCGCGGACGGGGTATATTTCGTCAAATCTCTGATGCTCAAGTCGGAGCTCGGCGAACACGGTCATTAAGGAGTACGAAATGGAAAACTTTTTCAAGCTCCTTATACGTTACAAATTCCTGGTGGTAGCGCTCTTCGTCGCCATAGCCGGTTTCGGCTACAAGGCGTACAAAGAGATCCCGGTAGACGCTTTTCCGGACATTACACCCAAACAGGTCGTGATATATACGGAGAGTCCGGGCAATTCGGCACAGGATATCGAAAAGCTGATTACATACCCGATAGAGTCGGCGATGGCAGGACTTCCGGGTGTCAAGATGATACTCTCGAACTCCATTTTCGGTCTCTCGTACGTCTCGATCTTCTTCGAAGACAGATACGACACCTACTTCCTGCGCCAGCTCGTCACCGAACGGCTCAACAGCGTAGATATACCGCAGGGATGGGGCAAGCCTGTCATGGGACCGAACACGACAGGTCTCGGACAGGTCTTCTGGTATCAGCTAAAGGACAACTCCGGCAAACAGGGCCTCACACGGCTCAGGGAGCTTCAGGAGTATGTGGTGGCACCGATGCTCAAGTCGGTAGACGGTGTCGAAGAGGTGATCGGATGGGGCGGCTTTAACAAACAGTACGAAGTGCTGATAGACCCCAAAAGGCTTCAGGCCGTGGATGTAACCTACGACGAGATCATCGAAGCGCTCCAAAAGGCCAACCGAAGTGCGGGCGGACAGTATCTGGAGATGAACCGTGAACAGTATCTGATTCGCGGCAGCGGCTTCTATCAGAGTCTCGAAGATATAAAAAATACGGTTGTACGGGCCAAGGAGGCGAAAGCGGTTACGATAGGCGACATCGCCGATGTGAGAGCGGGCAGAGCACCGCGTTTCGGCGCCGTATCCATTGACGGCAAAGAGGCGATGTTCGGTATGGTCCTACAGCGCAGCGGAACGAATGCCGCAAAGGTGGTCGAACGGATAAAAGAGAAGATTCCGCTGGTTAACGCCGCACTTCCCGAAGGAGTGGAGATAGGCACGGTTTACGACCGTACCGAAATAACGCATAAAGCGGTAAACACGATGACGAGTGCGCTTTTAAGCGGAGCCGTCCTCGTAGCTATCGTGCTCTTTCTCTTTCTCTTCGAGCTCAGAAGCGCCTTCATCGTCATACTCTCACTACCGCTTTCGCTGCTTATCGCATTTTTGCTCATGAGAGAGTACGGCATTAGCGCCAACCTGATGAGCCTTAGCGGTCTGGCGATAGCGATAGGCATGATCGTAGACGGTACTATCGTCGTGGTGGAAAACGCCTTCAGACTTCTGCACGACAAACCGGAAGCTTCGAAGATCGACATCATCGCCGAAGCTACTGCCGGCGTAGCAAAACCGGTTATATTCGCGCTGCTCATTATCGCAGCCGTATTCATTCCGCTTCTAAGCCTTGGAGGTCTGGCCGGAAAGCTCTACACGCCGATGGCCATAGATATCGTTTTTGTCATGCTCGGCTCTCTGGCCGTGGCTATGCTGCTGGTTCCGGTGCTCAGCTACCTGCTGCTAAAACCCGCAAAACACGGTATCAGTCCGGTAATGCGCGCTATTAAAACGCTCTATCTGCCCGCTCTAAAATTCACACTTCACTATGCAAAAACGATAACCCTGCTTGCCGCACTCCTCTTCGGCGCGACGGCATGGCTTCTGAGTCAGCAGGGGCGCGAATTCATGCCCGAACTCAACGAAGAGTCGATAATGTACCGGGTCATAGGCATACCGGGTACCGCACTGACGCAGAATATCGAAACGGCAAAAGAGATGGAGCGCTACATCCTCAAGGAGTACGGCACAGAGGTTTCGAGTGTGCTCAGCATGATAGGCCGGAGCGAAAAGGGCGAGACCGCACAGGCCAACTACATGGAGGTGTTGCTGACTCTGAAGCCGGGAATCGAAAACCTTCCGGATCTGGCAAAAAGAATGACGCACGACCTTCAGAAGCGCTTCGGGTATGTGCAGTTCGTCCCTACACAGCCTATCGCCATGCGTATAGAGGAGCTGCTCGAAGGGGTCAAGGCGGAGCTGGCCATCAAGATATTCGGAGATGATCAGAAGGTCATGGACTCCATCGCTTCACAGATTCAAAAGGTGCTCGGCACCGTAGAGGGTCTCGAGCGCACGGAGGTGGAGACCCAGCTGGGACAGGCGCAGGTAACGATACGCCCCGACTTCCTTGCGCTTTCGCGCTACGGTATCGGCGCGGACGAGGTTATGCGCGTTATCCGTCACGGTATCGGTGAAGAGCCGGTGACCGAAAAGATAGAAGGGATCAGACGTTTCGGAATCGTGCCTAAGATAGAGGGTGCCAAAAACGATATAGAGAATCTCGGTGCCATAATGCTTAGAAGCTCAAGCGGCAAAATGGTACGTCTGGACGAAGTGTGCGACGTCAAGGTCGTTCAGGGGCCATCTTTCATAAAACGCGAAAACCTAAGCCGCTACATGGTCATATCTATGGATGTGGAGGGTCGTGATATCGCGTCGTTTGTCAAAGAGGCACAGCAGAAGATCGACAAAGAGGTAGATATCCCGAAAGGCTACTACACGAGATGGGCGGGAGATTTCAAAAATATGCAGGAGGCGACGAAGAGGCTGATGGTAATCATACCGATCACTATCGTTATAGTCATCCTTCTGCTCTATACCGCTTTCAACTCGATCAAGAAATCTCTTCTTATACTGCTGGGGGTTCCTATGGGGCTTATAGGCGGGATCATAGCGCTCGTCATGAGCGGAGAGTATCTGAGCGTTTCGGCGATTGTAGGTTTCATAGCCATATTTGCCATAGCGATTCTAAACGGAATCGTTTTGGTCAGCTTCATAGACGAGCTTAGAGAGAGATTCCCGGACGTCAAGCTCGAAACCCTGCTCAAAGACGCCGCTTCGCTGCGCCTTCGCCCAGTGCTCATGACAGCGTTCACGACGCTTTTCGGCATTCTGCCGCTTCTGTATGCCACTGGAGTGGGAAGTGAGATACAGTATCCGCTGGCTGTAGTCGTCACTGGAGGTATAATCAGCTCTACACTCCTTACACTGCTGGTGTTACCGGCGCTCTACCTGCTCTTTTACAAAAAGGAGCATAAATAACTGACGTTATGTAAAAAGCGTCATCCCATTTCGAAACTTTTGGGAGTGCAGGGGACAATAAGCCCCTGCCAAAAAATGGGCTTTGTTCATCTTTTGTGTAACATCGGTAAATAACAATACTTCTGCGGTGGTATAATTGTAAAAACCGCCATAGGAGTTAAAAATGGCCCTCTCCAACAGTGAAATAGCCGATATCTTCAACCAGATGGCCGATATGCTGGAGATAAAAGGGGAAAATCCTTTCAAGGTACGTGCATATCGCAATGCGGCAAGAACGGTACAAAATCTCGGCAAAAGCCTTGAAGATCTTGTAGAGAGCGGCATGGACCTTACGAAACTTCCTGGAATAGGAGCCGATCTTTCAGATGCCATTGCCGAGATTCTAAAAACCAGGAAGTTCTCCAAACTCGAGGCACTTAAAAAAGAGCTGCCTCCCGGGTTAGACAAACTCCTATCCATAGAGGGGCTTGGACCCAAACGTATAAGACAGCTCTACGATACATTCGGCATAACATCGCTTGAAGAGTTGGCCGAAGCGGCCAAAAGCGGAGAGATATACAGCCTAAAAGGATTCGGCCCCAAACTTGTAGAGAAGATTCTAAAGGGTATTCAACTGGCCAAAAAGGCGGGACGCCGCTTCCGATTCGATGTAGCCAAACCGTTTGCGGAAGAGTTGAAAAACTATCTGCGGAGCTTCGAAGGTGTCCTAAAGGTGGAGGTGGCAGGCAGCTACCGGCGAAGAAAAGAGACGGTGGGAGATCTGGACATTCTGGTAGTGGCGAAAAACTGGGAAGCTGTAACGGAGTGGTTCGTAAAATACGAAAAGATAAAAGAGGTGGTCTCCAAAGGTCCCACCCGCTCGACGGTGATTCTGCGAAACGATCTGCAAGTAGACTTAAGAAGCGTCGCGAAAGAGAGCTACGGCTCGGCTCTTCACTATTTTACCGGTTCAAAGGCACACAATATAAAAATAAGAAAAATGGCGATAGAGAAAGGGTGGAAAATAAACGAATACGGAGTCTTTGAAAAAGAGAAAAGGCTTGGCGGCTCTACCGAAAAGGAGCTTTATGAAATGCTCGGGCTTCACTATATAGAACCGGAGCTCCGGGAGGATCGTGGTGAGATAGAGGCGGCATTACAGGGGAATCTGCCAAGACTCGTGAAGCTTAACGATATCAGAGGCGATCTTCATATCCATACCAAATGGACAGACGGTCAC
The DNA here is from genome assembly GCA_015484905.1 of Hydrogenimonas sp. GTDB lineage: Bacteria > Campylobacterota > Campylobacteria > Campylobacterales > Hydrogenimonadaceae > Hydrogenimonas. The sequence goes on from WFUN01000044.1 coordinate 5,790, forward strand.
GCTACGATAGAACAGATGGCTGAAGCGGCGAAAAAGAGAGGTTATGACTACATCGCCGTTACCGACCATTCGCACCATCTTACAGTCGCCAAAGGACTGGATGAAAAACGCCTGAGAGAACAGATGGAACTCATAGACAGCATCAATGAGGAGCTTGAGGGTATCACGGTTTTAAAGGGAATTGAATGCGATATTCTCGAAGATGGAACCATGGATCTTCCAGATTCTGTGCTAAAAGAGCTGGATCTGGTAATAGGGGCTGTACATTATAAATTCAACTTCTCCAAACAAGAGCAGACAAAACGGATCGTAAAAGCGCTGCAGAATCGATATCTGAATATTCTGGCCCATCCTACGGGACGTATCATAGGTCACAGAAACGCATACGAACTTGAGATGTCGGAAATTTTCAGAGTATGCAAAAACGAGGGAGTGTTTATGGAAATAAACGCACAGCCTGAACGACTGGATCTAAACGACATCTATATCAAAGCGGCCAAAGAAGATGGCATAAAATTCTGCATATCTACAGACGCACATGACCAGATGAGTCTTGATTTTATGGAATACGGGGTAAATCAGGCACGTCGAGGATGGGTAGAAAAAGAGGATCTTGTAAACACAAAAAGTGTTGAAGAGCTCAAAAAAGTGTTGAAAAGATAGATTTCTACCTGCAGACGAACGATATTTATTACCAAAAACAGACACTCTTACACAACTCTTGCACGATAACTATTTACAATTGAGACAAGTATACATATAACTTCAAAGGGTCTCGGAAAAAGAAATGTAAACAGTCGGCTTCTTTTTTGACCTTTCGGTTGAAGGCTGTTTCAAAACTTACTGGATAGGGAAACGAACATATAGATATGGTACTAAAAGGAGAAAAAATGAGCCATAGACGTCATAAACATCCGAAACGTTCGGCAAAAACCGAACAGCCGGAGCATATGGATCATCCTGAACACGAGAAAAAGAGTGATAAAACGAAAAGCGCCCCACACTCGCACGAAACCGGTGAAATGGAGGGGATGAGTCATGATAGCCACAAAAATCATGGAGGAGGACATGATCACACTACTGCAGGCCAAATGCACCATATGAAAGATATGAAACGGCGTTTTATCGTATCTGTTATCATTACGATTCCTATATTGTTGCTCTCGCCAATGATTCAACAGTGGTTCGGCTTCACAATCGATATTCCATATCGGGAAGGGATTATATTCGCTCTGGCCACTTTTATCTACCTGTATGGCGGCAAACCTTTTTTGACAATGATGATAGGCGAGATCAGATCCAAGAAACCGGGAATGATGACACTTATCTCCATGGCAATCAGCGTTGCATATTTCTATTCTGCAATGACGCTCGTAATGCCTGGAGGCAAAGAGTTTTTCTGGGAACTCGCCACACTTATCGACATTATGCTCATAGGGCACTACATTGAAGCCAAAAGTGTTCTTGGAGCTGCCAACGCACTCGAAGAGCTTGTAAAGATGATGCCCAAAACCGCAATGCGTGTCAAAGCGGACGGGCAGCTTGAAGAGGTTGGAGTGGACCAACTGAAGAAAGAAGACATCATTCTGGTTCGCCCCGGTGAGAAGATTCCGGCCGACGGAAAAGTTGTAGAAGGCGAAAGTATGACCGATGAAGCCTTCTTGACCGGTGAGTCAAAACCGGTTTACAAAAAACCGGGCAGTGATGTTTTTATGGGAAGTACCAATATAGACGGGGCTCTTCGGATCAAAATAACCAAAAGCGGCGAAGAGAGCTATCTTTCACAGGTAATCGAGCTGGTCAAAGAGGCACAACAGAGCCGCTCCAAAACCCAGGATCTGGCCAACAGGGCCGCGGCATGGCTCTTTTATGCCGCAACCGCAATTGGTGCGGTCACATTTGCCGTCTGGGCTGCAATTGCGTCACAGATGGATGCCGTGCTTAGAAGTGTCACCGTACTTATAATCGCATGTCCGCATGCGCTTGGCCTCGCTGTACCTCTCGTAGTGGCGATATCCACTTCAATCGCCGCACGAAAAGGAATTTTAATACGAAACAGACAGGCGTTTGAGACATTGAAAGATATAGATGCCATCTGTTTCGACAAAACCGGCACAATAACCGAAGGAAAGCTTTCGGTAAGCGATGTAATAGCTCTTGAAAACGAATCTACAATACTTCTGTACGCTGCTTCTATCGAACAAAATTCCGAACATATAATTGCAAAAGCGATCGTAAATTATGCAAAAACCAAAAATGTAAAGCCGATAAAGGCAGATGATTTTATCGCTTTTCCGGGAATAGGCGCAAAGGCTGTGGTAGACGGACATACCATAATGGTTGGAGGACCTCAGATACTATCGAAAGAGTCTCTGACTCTGCCTGAAGAGCTCAAAAAATATGAGGAGAGTGAATCTACCAAAGTATGGGTCGTTGTCGATGGCAGAATCGTAGGGGTCATACTTCTCAAAGATACGGTACGGAAAACATCAGCGGAGGCTATAAAAACTCTTAAAGAACTTGGAATAGAGACATGGATGCTTACCGGCGACAATGAAGCGGTAGCGAAAGACGTAGCCTCAAAGACCGGCATAGATCACTTTGAAGCGAATCTCCTGCCAGATCAAAAACTCAAGATCATCAAAAAGATACATGACAGCGGCAAGATCGTCGCGATGGTTGGCGACGGTATAAACGATGCACCCTCACTTCTTACTGCGGATATAGGAATAGCAATCGGAGCGGGTACGGACATAGCAATCGAGAGCGCCGACATTATATTGACAAAAAGCGATCTTTACAGTGTGGTCCCTGCGATCCGTCTCAGTCGGGCAACATACAAGAAGATGGTGCAAAATCTTTGGTGGGCAAGCGGATACAATATAGTCGCCATACCTCTTGCAGCTGGAGTTATGGCACCATGGGGAATAATTATCGATCCAGCCATTGGAGCGGTTCTTATGTCGGTAAGTACAGTAGTGGTAGCACTCAATGCTCAACTTCTAAAAAGAGCGTCAATAGAGTAATCAGAAAAAAGAGACCGATTGAAAGGAGCATCATGTCAGATTTTTCATCAGACACCGAAGATGTATCGACCAAAAAGAGCGGATGCTGTATCTCCAAACAGAAAAAAAGTCAAACTTGTCCTGAGTGTATGAAACCTGCAAAACCGGTACCCGCCGTCACGTTGGCACACCTTTTGATACCTACAGCCAAAGCGGCCATAGGATCTTTAGAAAATTTCCATTTTTGCAAAACACCTGATTGCGACGTCATATACTTTCAAGAAGAGACGATTTTGCGCCAGGATGACCTCATCGTTACAGTCGGACTTAAAGAAGGCGCGATTCCAGCAACCATTTGCTACTGTTTCGGATGGACGAAAGAGAAGATCGAAAAAGAGATAAAAACGTATGGTAAAAGTTTCGCACCGGAGGATATAAAAGCAAAAATGAAAGATCCAGGATGTTCGTGCAAAACTCTAAACCCAAGCGGAAGATGCTGTCTTGGCGATATATCAAAAGCCATAAAAGAGTTGAGCATCTTTGAGAAAAAAGAGATAAATCTTCTTCGATAAACGTCAATACAACAAAATGGTGACTATCGAGCCTTTTTCCTGTCATATTTGGCGGAATCTACACTATATCCGCTTTGATAATCAATGGTTCAATCCCACTTACACCTCTTGATGACAGGAACAGGTTTGCCTATATAATAGCCTTGCAGAAAATCTATACCGAGTTCGGCGCACATATCGGCAATCTCTTTATTCTCGACATATTCCGCGATTGTTTTGACACCCAGTTTTTTAGCGAAAAGAACTATACTCTCCACCAACAGTTTCGAATCCTCGTCTGTTACCAGATAGCGAATGAGAGAGGCGTCTATTTTATAATAGTCGACCTTCATTTTGAGCAGATAGTGAAAATTGGAGTATCCGCTTCCAAAATCGTCTATTGCAATTTTGGCTCCGAATTTGTGGATATTTTCTATGAAATCGTTTATCAGGTCGAAATCGGAAATCTCTTCCGATTCGAGAATCTCAAAAATTACACGTTCAGGAGAGTGATATTCATGAAGCGCTCTGTAGATATAGTCTCGACAGGACGCATCTTTTATATCGTTTATGGAGAGGTTGAGAGAGAAGTTGCAGTGGCACTCTTTGAAGTGTGAAAATGCTTTTTCAACCATTATCCTGGTAATGCTTGCATAAAGACGGCTATTTTGTGCCACTTCTAAAAATTCGGCAGGGGTATGGATTTTTTTATTTCTGTCAATGAGTCTTACCAATACCTCATATCTTTTTGCTTCCGATTCGCCAACTTTGACTATGGGTTGGAAATAAGGAACTATTCTATCCTGCTCTATCGCATCTTCAATCTCCTTCATCCATCGGACATGCCGCTTATAGTCCGCTTCCAGATCGGTAGAGTTACGATAGTATTCATACAGCTTTTTTCTTTTCTTGGCAGCACTGAGAGCGACGGAAGCCTTTTCGATCAATGATTCTCTCTGGTTCTCCACTACTCCGCCGGTAACGGAAATTCTCAACCCTTCAAGCTCTGCGCTTTCAAATGTTATATGATGCAACTCGTTCATTATCTCTTCGATTTTTTTCGGATCGCAACGTTCGTCTCCGACAATCACAAACTCGCTGCCGCCTATTCTGTAGAGCTTCGTGTTCTTTGGTGCGATCCTCTTCAGATTTTTTGCAATATTTTTTAATACTTTGTCCCCAAGTTCGAACCCGTAATAGTCGTTGAGTTCTTTGAAGCGGTCGATATTGAGTAACAGCAACGACACTGATCTCTTCTCTTCGAGATCTTTTCTGAGACGATTGATATTGCCAAGTCCCGTAAGAGGATCTATAAAAAAAGATGAGAGAAGTTTTTCATAGTAGTATCTGATTCTGGACATCAGGGTATTGAAAGATCTCTCAAGCAGCTTTATCTCTTTGCAGTCTGTGTTTATCTGTACGGATTGCTCTTTGTTGAAGTCTTTTCTGATTTTCGATATTTCGTCGCTGAGTTCGGTAAGAGGTCTTACCAGCCGCCTGTTGAAGACCAGGTAAAAGAAAGCGAAAAAGAGAAGAAGAAAAAATGCGAGCGTGAGAATGAAATAAAAGATCATCTGGTCCAGCGAAACTATGATCTGGCGTACCGGCATTTTAATATCTATAACACCGTTTATATCCCCTGCTTTTGCATTTGGGTGGCACTCCAGACACTTTTTCTGTACACGTATCGGGTAGAGATAACGGACCGTATTCTCTTTGTCGATACGTATTATTTCGCGCCCTTTGAGAGCCTCTTTGATAAGCGGATCGGACTCCACCTTCGCATGATCTTCGGCAATACGCCCATATAGCTCCTCGACACCTTCGCTTCGATAGGTATGGACTCTCATACCGGGACGTATCATACTCAAGCGTTCAAGAATTTTTTTGATATCTTCCTTGCTCCAGCCCTCCTGCATTTTTGTATAGAGGTTTTCAAAAACCAGTTCACTGCTGTGACGGGCATCCTCAATAGCCAGCTCCGTAAGCGCTTGTCGTTTCAGATACAAACCCACGACAAGCTCCAGAATCAGACTTGCAATCAAAAATACGCCTATCGTATTCAACATTAAACGGCGAATTGTTACGAGCTTTTTCTTTGACATGGAACTATTATATCCAGTTGTCTCTTAATAGCTTTCAGGCTGTTTCATTTTGATCCTTTACAAATCTATTATATAGCATTGGAAGCAAAACAAGAGTCAAAGCGGTCGAAGTTATGAGTCCACATATTACAACCACGGCCAAAGGTTTTTGGATCTGTGAACCAGGGCCGGTAGCAAAAAGCATGGGCACAAGTGAAAGTGCGGCGATTGAAGCGGTCATCATTACCGGACGGAGCCTGCGTTTCGCACCCTCTATCACCACTTTGGCAACTGGCACCTTTTGCGCCAGCTCATTGAAATAGCTTATCATAACCACTCCGTTGAGTACGGCGATACCAAGCAGTGCTATGAAACCCACAGATGCCGGTACGGAAAGATAACTTCCGGTCAGATAGAGGCCGAAAACGCCTCCTACCATCGCCAGAGGAATCGTCATGAAGATAATAGCGCTCTGCACAAGAGAGCGAAAAGTCATATACAAAATCATGAAAATCAAAACGAGCGCGATCGGTACTACAATCATAAGACGCTTCATTATGGCCTGCTGGTTTTTGAACTCTCCTCCGTAACTGATCGAATAGCCTGTAGGCAGTTTCACCTCTTTTGCGATATTGGCTTTCAGGTTCTCCACGAAACTGACAAGGTCCGTGCCGGTAACGTTTGTCTGGATCGATACGAAACGCCTTGCGTGCTCATGCTTTATCTCTACCGGGCCGCTGCTTCTTATTACAGTAACTACTTCACCCAGTGAAACAGGCTCTCCGGTGGAGCCTACGAGATAGAGCTCATCAATGTTCTTCCGAAGATAATCGCCCCGTATTACGATTGGAAACTGCTTCATCCCTTCATAAACGGTACCCATCTGCACCCCGCTGACAGCCGCTTTAAGAAGATGTGCCACATCTGCTTTGTCAAGACCGTAGCTTCCCATCTTCTCATCGTTGAAGCGAAGCTCCTGATATGCGACTCCTTCATTCTGGCGCATATATACATCCTGGCTTCCGGCTGTCTTTTCGGTAATACCCTTCACAAGCGTACCGAGCCTGTTGAGCTCCTCTATATCTTCGCCGAATATCTTTATGACCACATCGCCGCGCGAACCTGTAAGCATCTCCGATGTTCTCATCTCTATCGGCTGAGTGAAGCTGTATTCGATACCCTGAATCTTTTCGAGAACCTCTCTCATCCGCTCTTTGAGCCACTCTGTATCTGGCTTTCGCCACTCCGATTTGGGCTTGAATACCAAAAAGATATCGGTGTCGTTCAGCCCCATCGGGTCGAGCCCTATCTCATCTGAACCGCTCCGTGCGATTATAGACTTGATCTCCGGAACCTCTCTCATCAGCTTTCTTTGAATCTCGGTATTCAGAGCGATTCCTGCGGGAATGTTTATAGATGGCGGAGATTCGACGCCTATAACGATATTCCCTTCATCCATCGTCGGCATGAAGGTCTTTCCTATATGGCCGAAGGCGTAGAATGTCCCGGCAAGAAGCACCAGAAGAAGAGCGTAGATGATCTTCTCGGCTTTGAAAGAGGCTTTCAGCACCGGCTCGTAGAGTGCAAGAAGCCTGCGCATGAGCCATGTATCTTCATGTTTCGGTTTTCTTATGAAAAATGAGGCTATAGTCGGAATTACAAAGAGCGCGAAAAAGATCGACGAAGCGAGAGTGAACACGATACTGAGCGCCACGGGCGCAAAGAGTTTCCCGCCGAGCCCCTGCAGCATCAAAAGAGGAGTAAATACGATAATTATGATCAAAACCCCCGATATTACGGGTACGCTCACCTCTTTCGCGGCCGTATAGATTATGTGCAGTCTCGTCGTATGGCGGCCGGCCGGCTGCGCCAGCCTCGCGATGATGTTCTCCACCATGACCACGGCCGAGTCTATTATCATACCTATAGCTATGGCGATACCGCCGAGGCTCATAAGGTTGACACTTATGCCGAAGAGGTACATCAGAATAAAAGAGCTCAATATGGCCAGAGGCAGAATCAGAGCCACCGTCACGGCCGAGATGAAGCTGCCCAAAAAGAGCAGGAGTATCACGAGTACCAGCAGCACGGCCTCCGTGAGCGATTTCTGTACCATGTTTACCGCTTTGCCTATCAGATCGCTCCTGTCGTAGAAGATGTTTATCGAAGTTCCCTCCGGCAGGTTCTTTTCTATCTCTTTCAGACGCACCTTTACATGCGATACGGTTCTCGACGCGTCGGCCCCTTTGAGGCCGAGCACCAGCCCCTGCACCGCTTCGCCCTTGCCGTCTTTGGTGACGTAGCCGTAGCGGGTAAGTGCCGCCGTGGAGACTTCGGCAATGTCCGAAAGGCGCACTATCGCGCCGCCGTCTACCTTTATGACGAGGTTTGAAATCTCGCCGCTGCTGCTCATGCGCCCCGGAAGCCGCACCAGAAGCGCTTCGTCACCCCTCTCTATCCGTCCCGCACCGAAGTTGGCGTTGTTCTTTCGGATCTTCTCCTCTATCCCGTTGAGCGTTATGCCCAAAGATGCCATCTTCGCGAAGTCGGGCTTTATTCTGAAGGTCCTCACCTCGCCGCCGAGGGCGTTTACGTCGGCTACACCCTCTATGTTTCTCAGTGCCGGGCGTATCACCCAGTCAAGAAGTGTGCGTTTCTGCATCAGGCTGAGATTGGGTGATTCTATCGTGAACATCAAAATCTCGCCCAGCGGCGTGGTTATCGGTGCTATTCCTCCGCTGATCGATGGCGGAAGGTCGTTTTTTATGTTGTTGAAACGCTGGTATACACGGTCACGCGCCCAGTAGAGGTCGGTACCCTCTTCGAAGTCTATGGTGACGTCCGCAAGCGCGTATTTGGAGATCGATCTTACCATCTTCTGGTTGGGGATCCCCTGCATCTCGAGCTCTATCGGAATCGTGATCTGCTGCTCCACCTCTTTGGGCGTCATACCGGGCGCTTTGATGATGATCTTCACCTGCGTCGTAGAGACGTCGGGAAAAGCGTCGATGGTAAGTTTGGAGTACGATATTATCCCGCCAACCGCGACCGCAAGTGCGATTATTACGGCAAATATTCGCTGCGAAAGCGCGAACGCTATCAGTTTATCGATCACCTTCTGCTCCTTCAAGCGCCCCTTTAAGGGCTATGACACCGCTGACGGCAACCTCGCTGCCGTTCGTAAGTCCGGGGCCGAGCAGGTATACCTCTCTTCCGCTTCTGCCAAGCACTGTAACATGAAGGAGCCTGAAGTTAGAACCGCTCTTTACAAAGATCGCCTCACCGCCGCCATACTCTATGACAGCCGACGATGGGAGCTTGTAGGCTTTTTGGGGCCAGTAGAGCCTGACGTTTCTCTTCTCGCCCGCCATAAGAGCGCTGCCCTCGGGTGGCAGAAGATGTACTGCTACAGTCTGCGTGCGCGCCTCTACTGTCGCAGAGACCGATTCGACTGCGACCGGCTTATCCTCTATAAAGAGTTTGTCACCTCTTTTCAGACGTTTGGCTATCTTGCCCGGCAGCGCCAGAACCAGATGGACAGCCTTCGGATCGATTATCGTCATCATATGCTCACCACGCGAAACGTACATTTTGGGATATACCGCCATTTCATTGACAACTCCGCCAATCGGCGCTGAAATCGCGATAGTAGCCAGAGGATTTTTTGTCTGCGTCATTTTGTCGACCTGACTCTCGCTCAAACCCCACTCAAGGAGCAGGTGGCGGTAGAACGAGCTTTGCGTCTCGAATTTGCTCAACACATTTTGCGCCTCGAGATACCTCTTCCTGGCAACCACAGCGGCTTCGTAAAGGGGCTTCAGACGCTCCACTTCGGCCCTGTAGTAGTCGAGCTTTATCAATGTATCTATGAATTTCGCCTCGAGTTCGAGCAGTTCAGGACTCTTTATGACCAGCAGCTTTCGCCCCTTTTTTACACTCTCGTAGATATGTACGAAAAGGTTTTGGACAATCCCCTCCACAGGCGCATCTATTCTGTATACCGCACTCGCCGGAAGCTCTCCGCGCGCAAGAAAACTTCCAAGGTAGACACGGCTTGTCTCTACCGGCTTTTGGGTCTTTACAGCTATCGTGCCGGCAGTAACGGCAAGCTCTTTCGCATCGACGCTTCCAAATATCAGCGCTATCAAAAAGGGTACTAATACTTTTCTCATCTGGTCACTCCTTTGGGGTCTACGGCATAGTTTTCAATAAATTCCGCCACGGCGTCATGGCGCTTTGTCTTCAGAGCTATCAGCGTCTCGATCATCTGAAGTTTTGTCTCTGCGGCTTTTAACATCGAAAGAAGGCTCTCCTCGCCGGCTTTGAAGCGCATCCTGCTCTGCTCTATCAACGTATCGGCCGTCAGCTTTATAGACGACTCGAACTCACGCACTCTCGTATTGTATAGATCGAGCCTCTCTCTCAATGCATCCGATGAGCTTTTGTAGGCTCTTCGCATCGCTTCCGCTTCGCTTTTTGCAGCGGAATATGCGTGCATCGCCGCCATTCGCCGCGCTTTGCTCTTTTTACCGAAAGAGAGGGGAATCGAAATTCCAAGAGTGGCGCGCCTCGTATCTATTTCGTCGCTGTACGAAGCGCTCACACCTATCTTCGGTACTCGGGAGCGGCTCAGGGCAAGCTCCTCTTTTGAGCGCTTCTCTTTCAGCCCCAGCATCGGGTAGAAAGCGGAATTTTCAGGATTGAGCAGATAATTGAGGTCGTAATTGCTTACACTGCACACCGCTCTATTTGTGTCGAAAAAAACGACAGACGAAATCTCGCCCTCTATCTTTCTGGTGCGGCTTTGGGTCTCTACGATTTTGAGGTTTAGATTCTCCAGGGCCATATGGGCCATAAGCGCTTTTGAGGCGTCGAACTCTCCAAAACGGACACCTGTATCTATCTGTTTGAGCATCTGAGTATAGATTGCGGCAAGCTCTTTTTGGGCGGCAAGAGCCTCTCTCTCTATGCAATACTCTCCGTAAAGCCTGAATATTCGAGCTTTTATGCGGTTTAGCTCCACCTTTTTGCGAAGCTTCGCGTACTCTTTATTAAAGCGCATAAAACTTCCGAGTGCCGAGCGCTCGAGATTGAACTCTTTTCCTACGCTCAGTGCAAATTCGCCGCCCGAAGAGGAGCCCTCTTTCGGGTACGCCCCCGCCAGATCGGCGCCTACGCTCCATCCGTCACTGTAACGTTCGGCCTGTGCAGCCGCACTCTGCGAATCTATCGTTTTGGCCCTGCTTATGTATTGCGGCGAATTCTCCGCTTCGTCATACAGGTCTGTCAGGCTCTGGGCCGACAGCATGGACAGAGCCGCCGCCAGCACGATAATACCTTTTTTCAATTTTCTCTCCTTCTGCACTCGATCACCGCGGCGTCGAGTGCGTTGATTTTAGCTATTCTGTTTTCCGATCCCAGTCGGTAATAGAGCAGTTTTCGCTCCCTGGTCAACCTTATGGACAATATCTTTTCACTCCTCATACACGACTCTTTCGCTATCTTCTCCGCTTTTGACGGGGAGATATTCGCAAACGAGCGCAGCTTCTGGCGCTTGCCCATAAAGGGTCTTGCACTATATTCATATCTAAGCAGCGCCGCATACTGAAGGTCGGTAAGCAGCGCCTGGCCTGCCGGCAGCTGTATAAGCACGGCCGATAACAGAAGAGAGAGTCTGAACATATTTATCTCCTTCCAAATGTTCCACACCTTTTTTTGGCGCCACGGATCGTATAAATGGCCAACAAGGCGGATCTACGGCTGCAACATAAAATCTCTCATATCGAAACAGAGAACGCTGGTTTTCGAAATAAAATAGGGGTCAGTAAAAGATTAAACTGTTTTTGGAGGTATAAAAGGCGGTTTTAAAGGTCTATCTTTGAAATTCAGGAGGTAAGAGAAGTGTAGTTTGGAGCCCAATTCGGCAATGAGCGGGTTTTCTATCTGCTCATTGAGTGCAAGCATATGAAAAGCCTGGTGCTCTACCGTCACTACATTCGTATTTAGATGCTGTGTATAAAGATGTACGGATGTATCTGCCGGTATGGCGTCATGCTGTCCCGTTATATAGTCGTGCATAACGAAACAGACCATGAACAGCAGCATGATTTTGCTTACAAGATGCCTGACTCTTCTCATGCGACAAGTATAACAGAAAAAAGTTTTCCACAGTGGTCAAAAAAGGTGCTAAATACTATATTTAAATAATCTTTAAGCAGCAGGAAGCCTGTATCTTTTTCAAAAATTTGCTCAAAAGAGCGATCTTCACACCGTTCACACGTCCCGCTGTTTTTCTCCAAAAAGTCTCTTTGGCACCCATTTTCAATCTATTGGCTCTATTGCCGATGTGGCAAAGTTGGCAAGATCGGTCCGAAGAGCAATCTACAGGTTTAAGCGGCGGCAGGGCGCACATATAGTGCCAAATTCAAGGTTCGGTCCGGATTATAGGTAACGGGGCGATTTACTAAAACGCTCCCTTGTTTCTAAGCTCGGCTATCTCCGTCTCGACCATAGCGTCTATCATCTGCTTGTAGATGTCGGCTACCATGTTCGGAGATACACCGAGAGTGAGCGCCTTATGGCGGACATGGTTCAAAACATCCTCTATCCGCTCGTCCGCCTTTATCTCATCTACCGTATGTTTAAAATGTGCAGCCTGTTTTATGTAGTCGTTGCGCACCGCTATGAGCTCAACTATCTTCTCGTCGACCTTGTCCACCTCTTTGCGCAGCTCTTCAAGGGTTTTACACTCTTTCACTTTCATATTTTCAAACCTCTCTCGATATTATTACGGGGCTATGGAGCCACGGGGACGCTTTTTCACCCCGCCGATTCCCTACTCGACCAAAAATCCGCTTAACGATCAGTTACAATCAGCATATTTTATCCAAAAACTCCCCACTTTCGCGGTAGCGCCTGAACTCTTCGTAGAGCTCACCGCACTCACAGCTCTCCATAACACCGTTTCTGATATCTTCGACCATTTCGACAAGCGACCGGCTAAGATCGTCGATCTGAAAAACTCTATATTCGTCGCCTTCAAGCTCATAAGCGCTGCAAGCGCCCTGCAAAAAAGAGAAGATCGCCGTTTATGCAACTGATTTTACGCAGAAAGCGTAAAATCATCTCGAAATCTTGGATTTCGTAGCTTCAGGGGGTTGTAGGGCCGCACAGGCCCTGCCAAATTACGGGCTTTGCCCGGAATTTGCGTAACATCAGTTATGTACGTTTCGAGCTTTTCACACGCCTTCACTTCCCCCTTCGGATTCGATCATTTTGACCAGCTCTTTATATATCTCAGAGCACTCCTCTTCGCTCACATCGTTATCTTCTATATCGCTCAAAAGCGCCAAAAAGGAGCTTCTTAGCTCCTGCAGCTCGGCGTATTCGGCTTTCGAATCCTCGTTTGCCTCTTTAGCTTCGGCAATCTCTTCGAAGAGCTCGTCGATCATCTCTTCCACATCGGGAATCACTTCTATCTCGAGCAGTTCTTTAAGATCTTCACATCCCGCCATGATTCATCCTTCTTATTATGTTACTCCTTTTGCGGGCAAAGCCCGCAAAAGGGCAGGGACTAAAGTCCCTACAACCCCCTAAAGCTTTGAAATCTCTGATTTCAAGAGAGCGTTACGCTTTCTCTGCAACCTCGGTTTGAGCTTGAAGTCGGCTCCTACAAAACTATACCATAAAACGACACCCCCAGCCGCTTCGCTCAACCTGCTCCGGCCCTCTCTGCAAGCTTGCGGCAGAGCTTCAAAAACGGCTCTGCGAAGCGCTCCATCTTCACCTCGGCGATTCCGTTTATCTCGAGCATCTGCTCTTCGTTTTGCGGCAGCACTTCAGCCATCTGCAGAAGGGTTTTGTCACTGAAAACCATATAGGCCGGCACACCCTTTTCGTCGGCTATCTCTCTTCTTAGCTTTCTGAGTTCATCGAATATCTCCATGTCGCATCCCGCCGGCAGGATCTCTTTGCGCTTTTTGGCTCCGGTGCGCCTCTTTGTCTCCATTCTCGACGGCTTTATATCGACACTCTTTTTACCTTTGAGAATCTCGGCGCCCTCATGCGTTATAAGCAGGTTTGCGTGCTCTCCGCGCATCAAAGCCCCGATCTCCATGAGCCGCTGCACCACCGCATCCCACTGCTCTTTGCGCAGATTGGTGCCTATGCCGTAAACACTGAGCCTCTCGTGGCCGAACTGCTTTATCTTTCTGTTTTCGCTTTTGCGCAAAATGTCTATTATATGGTTTTTGCCGAAACTCTGCGAAGTGCGGTAGACGGCGGAAAGAAGCTGCCTCGCCTCTGTCGTGATATCGAGCCTGCCGCCGGCCGGAGCCGTGCAGTTGTCGCAGTTGCTTCCGCAAGGCTCCATCGTCTCACCGAAATATTCGGCAAGCTGCATGTGGCGGCACGACTCGCTCTGGCTGAAGTTGACCATCTTTTCCAGTTTTCTGAAAGCGTTTTGCTTGTAGCTGCCGTCATCAAGGGCCTCTATAAGCGAAACGCGCTGCGCCGCATCCGCGGCACTGTAAAGAAGAAGCGTCTCGCTGGACAGTCCGTCGCGGCCGGCCCGGCCGATCTCCTGGTAGTAGCTCTCGAGCGTCTTGGGCATACTCATATGCACGACAAAACGTATATTCGATTTGTCTATTCCCATTCCAAACGCCACGGTAGCCACTATCACATCGGTCTCGTCGTGCACGAAGGCGTGGTAGGCGGCGCTTCGCTCATCCGCGCCCAGACCCGCATGGTAGGCCATGGCCCTCACCCCTTCACCTTTCAAAAAGGCGGCAAGCGTCTCGGTGCTCTTGCGCGTAAAGGTGTAGACGATGCCGCTCTCCCCTTCAAAGCGCGAGAGAAACTCGAGAAGCTGCCTCTTTCCGTCGCCACTTCTGGGCTCGGCTCTTACAAGCAGATTCTCTCTGTAGACCGAACCGCGAAGCCTCACGGGTGAATCGAGCCCGAGCTGTCTCGCGATATCCTCTTCCACCTGCGGCGTAGCCGTCGCCGTAAATGCGGAGACTGGGGTCTTTGGAAAAAGCTCTTTGAGAAGGTGCAGGCGCCTGTAATCTTCCCTGAACTCGTGCCCCCACTCGCTTACGCAGTGCGCCTCGTCTATGACGAACGACGCCAATGGGATCCCCTTCAGAAGCTCCACGAAGCCGGGTGAGCTGAAGCGCTCCGGAGCGACATAGAGCAGTTTGATCCGCGCATTGCGAAGCCTCCCCATGATCTCGGCGATCTGCGCGCCGCTTTGCATGGAGCCTATCATCTCGGCTTCGACCCCCTGAAGTTTCAGGGCTCTTACCTGGTCATGCATAAGCGCCAACAGAGGGGAGACAACGACGGTGACACCCTCTTTAAGCAGCGCCGGAAGCTGGTAGCAAAGAGACTTTCCGCCGCCGGTAGGAAGCACCATGAGCAGGTCTCTGCCCGAAAGGAGCGCTTCGACGGCATCTTTTTGAAGGGGCCTGAAACCGCTATGACCGAAAACGTGTTTCAGCACCTCGAGAGTATCCTCTTTTTGCAATATTGCGCTCCTTGAACCGGCTTCACAACCACGGATTTTTCCATCTTTGCGATACCTTTTATATAAAAAGAGAACGAAGCACCCGACTGTCACCGCAGCGAGACTTGCGGGAGCGAGTCGAACGAAAGCCGGCTGAAAATCGCGCTGCCAAGGTAGTCAGCGATTTTCAGGCTTTTGTCGACGTTTTAAAGGGCGCGGAGCACTTGTCGAGAGAGGATGACAGCCAGGTGTTTCTTTCATTCTTATTTGGCGTTATATGAGCTGCATTATACCATCTGCACCCGTGCGGCAGAGTTTTACCGCGGCCAAAGCGGCAACTCTTTACAATATAACCATGCAGCTAAAAAAGATAGTCGTACCTGTTTTGGCACTCTTTGCCGTCACCGCATTCGTGCGCATCTACAAAGTTACCGACATAAGCATGAACTATACGCTCATCGAAGGTGACTACGTAATAGTAGACAACTTCTGTGCCGGAATACACGTTCCTTCGTGGCTCTTTTTCATAGACGCCCACATCTACAGCCGTGAAGAGGGAATCGATCGCGGCGATCTTCTGGCTTTCAGGCACCCGCTCGAAAAACGGCTCTATCTCAAAAGGTGCGTAGCTCTTCCCGGCGACAGACTCTTTTTACGAAAGAAAAACCTCTATCTCCAGCTAAAAGGCGACTCCGAAGCCACCTGCCGCTACGCGAAAAGAAACAGAATCGAAACCTACCTCGACGAAGAGGGGTGCTGGTTGAAAAACCCCTATGCGAAATTTTACGACATAAAACATATAGAGGGAATCAAAGGTCCCAAAGAGCTTATAGAGTACCCGAAAACCACAATCCCCCCGCACAGCTACTTCTTCATGGGCGACTTTCGGGACAACTCGACAGACAGCCGCTTTTTCGGCCCCGTCCCTTACGACATGATCTACTATAAAGTCCGCTTCGTCGTAAAAAAGGCGCGAAGCCTCGAAGAGCTGGGAGCGATTAGAAATATAGAGTGATCCTGCCCGATAACGCACCGATCCGATCTTGAAAATATCTCGCTTGTACCTTATTGCCTTACCAGCCTTGGTTATTGGTTTATGAAAATTTTACAATATGGCGCACTCGAAAATCTCTAATCACAACAAGACTCTTTTTTTTGTAAAAAGTATGGGCTGATAACATACCACAATATGAGAACCCACAGCAAAATTGACGAAAGTGTGCTCAACCAGCTCCCCTCCTCTTTCAGATTTATGACCGAACGCGGATCTATCTGCATCGAGTCGAAAAAAAAGTCGAGAACGACACCAAACAATATGGCACCGATAACTATTGTCAGCAGATATATTACCAAAGAGCGGTTTCCCAGCATCTTCTTTACAACTCCGATAGTCACAGTATTTGTAGCCGGCCCTGCACTGAGAAATACGAAAGCGGCACCAAGACTTACACCACTTAGAACCAATGAAGCCGCTATTGGAAGGCTTGCCGTGGCACATACATACATAGGAACGGCTATAACTATGACAAACAGGTAGCCTATCCATGAATAACCACTCAGCCACTCCCCAATATTTTCCGGAATTGCCACGGTAATGGCCGCACCGACAAGAAGCCCGAAAAACAGCGGTCTGGCGATATCGCTCATAAGTGTTACAAACCCGTAACGCATGGCACTTTCAAAAGAGAATCCTGATCTCTTATTCGCAGAGCTCTCTTCTTCGCATTCACATCCGCAACCTTCCGAAACGGTTCTATCACTATTCGTAACCGTCTGTGAAAAGCCGGAAGATTTCGTACTGCAGGTATTTACAGAGGGCAAACTCTCTTTTGTCTTTGCACTTTCACAAGAGTCGCTATCTGTAAAGTTGCTAAGTATCCCGGCTGCAAAAGCTATAATTATGGATGTAACCACTCTGTAGAGCGTGAAAATCCAGCCAAACATTCCGTATGTCGCAAGAATGGAGTCAACACCGGTTATCGGAGTGGATATCAAAAAACTGAGTACCGATCCGCGACTGGCTCCCTCCTTTTTCAATGATGCGGCAAGAGGAATAACACCGCATGAACAGACCGGAAGCGGTATACCGAAAAGTGTCGATTTCAGAACGGACAAAACATTGTCACACCCCAGATGCTTTTGTATAAAATTTTTTGGAAGCCATTCATGCAAAATTCCTGCGAAAAAGAGACCTAAAACGATATACAAAGCCATAGCGCCCGTCAGTTCCCACAAAGTTTCGAAAAAGAGTATCACCGAATCCAAATCCGATTATCCTTGTTTTTTTTATGACCTGTCCATCACAAAAGATTATAGATGCATAAGGTCAGTTATATCGTTCATGATAGCTCTTTTTATATTTCGTTTCGCTTAGAAAAGGTTGACGGTTTTTTTATGACCAATATCGATATATTTAGGTTCCAGAAAAGATTTTGTATGTTATTATTAACTTATGTTAGACAAAATTTGCATACTCTATGAAGCAGAAGCATACTTTGTATAAAACAGGTTGCTTGCCAATCTCATTTCAGGACACTCAATTTTGCAACGAGATCTAAAACTTCCCATCAAAGTGATATATGTAGAAGACGACGAAACCATTTTGAAAAAGATGACCGGTTTTTTACAAAACCATGTCAAAGAGCTCCACACTGCTAAAAACGGTAAAGAGGGATTTGACCTTTTCATAAACATCAATCCTGACGCTGTAATTACGGACTTTGACATGCCTGTTATGGACGGTCTTGAAATGATCAGAAAGATCAAGGAGCAGAGACCGGAAACCCCTATTTTCGTAACTACGGCATTTGAAAGCGATACACTTCATCTGATGGAAGCCATAGAATACGGTATCACTCGATATGTATGCAAAAAATCGAAACCACACAGGCTTCTCGATTCGATCTACGACTATTTTAAAAACAATGAAAGGTTACGCTTCTTTCTTAAATTATCAAGTGATGGAAAAATTCTTTCAATAGGCGAAAAATTTGCATATTTTCTGGGCTATAACAGTAAAGAGCTTCTGTTTGAACCGGTAGAATCGCTGATAGAACCTATTCCACACACCCACAATAGACAATTTTTAAACGGGCTCAAGGAGTATAGAGATATAGAGCGTGTTGAGTGTATTTTTAGAAAAAAAGATGGCAATGATATAGTCCTGAGCGGTTCTGCAGAATTTTCCATTTCCGGAAAGGAGAAAACTTATGTCACAAAATGGCATCCGATCGATTCAATCGTCCGCACGAACGAAGAGATAAAAGAGCAGCTTGCAAAAGAGAGTTATCTAAAATCCCTCATGAAATTCCATGCAAAAACAAGCCAGGATATCATCATAGCCGATACAATAGAAGAGTTTTTTCAAAAATTTATTGAAAAACTTCCTATGATAAGCATAGAAACATTGGGGTTTTTGATATTGAACGAAAACTTGCGTAACCATGAAACAGTCTACAAATTTAGTACCAAGCTTCCTTTGGAATCTCTTGTTCGGGAATCGATCGACATTAAAGATCTAAAGAATGAAAAAGTGTATCTTCCTTGCTATCTCGCACTGAAACACAACCGGATGGTTTTCGTCGACGACATTTCGCACCTTCCCGATACAGAATTCAAAGAGCTTCTACTCACAAGCGGCATCGTCACCGCTATCTCGATTCCCATGAAAATCCGGTCGCAAAACAGCCCGAAAGGTATTTTGACGCTTCTTTTCAGGCAAAACCATATATTTGACAAAGAAGAGCTCGATCTGTGGCAGAATATAGCCAATACCGTAGCGTTCGGAATAGAGTCCATAAGAGCCAAAAGAGAAAGAGACGCGCTGATAAAAAAACTCGACATGATGGCCCATACCGACAAATTGACCGGAGCGGTCAATCGCCACAGAGGAATAGAGCTCCTTGAACACGAAATCAAAAGAGCGGAGCGTTATGGACACCCCTTTTCCATCATATATTTCGATATCGACCATTTCAAGAAGATAAACGATACCTATGGTCATACAACTGGAGACAGGGTTCTTATAAAGACGACCGAAACCATACGTAAAAATCTCAGAGCCACGGACTCTTTAATCCGGTGGGGAGGTGAAGAGTTCTTGATTCTCCTCCCACAAACCGTTCTTTGCGATACCGTTCATATCGCACAAAAACTTCGTGAACAAATTGAAAACAGATATGCAGATATTCCCGTTCCTATAACAGCCAGTTTCGGAATAGCCACATGGGAAGAAGGGCAGTCTCTCGATACTCTGCTTCATCGGGCCGATGTGAAAATGTATGAAGCAAAAAAGCTGGGACGCAACCGTATCTCATATTGACAAAAGAGTTTAAAAGATCAAACCATACACTCTTTTTTTCTTACTTCCAAAAAGAGATCCAGATTCTCCAAAAACAGATCGATCAGATAGGGATCGAACTTTTTCCCTCTCTCTCTTTTCATAAAATCTATAATCTCTTCTATAGGCCAGGATCTTTTATATGCACGTTCTACGCTCAAAGCGTCGAACACATCGGCAATAGCGACGATACGTCCAAAAATATGGATATCATCACCTCTTTTTCCATAAGGATAGCCGGTACCGTCATAACTTTCATGATGTTCAAGCGCCACGATACGGGCCGCTTTCATAAAAGATCTTTCCGAGTTGCCAAAAAGCTCTCCTCCTATAAGTGTATGTTCTTTAATGATTTTTTCCTCTTCCGGCTCCAGTTTTCCTGGTTTTAACAGAATTTTGTCGGAAATTGCGATCTTTCCGACATCATGCATCGGAGCCACAATACCCAGCAACTCGACCTCTTCTTCATCGAGTCCGGCGAGACGTCCGAGAATCCGGCTGTATTCCGCAACCCTCTTGACATGATAGCCGGTCTCTTGCGAACGACTTTCCACAACTTCTCCAAGTATATATAAAAGCTCTTTTTGGGTATTGTGAATCTCTTCATTGAGTTTTATGATATCGGTAATGTCGTTGTGAATACTTATAATCTCCTCTATCTCTCCATTAAGGCGGTATATGGGAATAAAGACCGAATCGGATACATACATCCGCCCTTTTTGATCCATACATTTTATACGTTTTCTAAGTACGGAACGGCTGTTTATTGCATCTGCAACCTTTGTTTCAAGATCGCTTCCAAGGTTTGGACATAGTTGATAAAACGAGCGTTTCACCAACTCATCTTTCTCAAATCCGAAAATCTTGTCGAACCTGCTGTCAGTCTTTAAAATCGTACCATCTTCGAGAAATCGGCATATGGCGGTCCCTTCATTGATCGCATTTTGGTACTGCTCAAGAAAGTGTATTTTTTCATAAAGCGTATCCTGAGTCTGATCAAGCTCGTTTTTAAGCAGTTTACGATAGTTGACCAGTTCGGTTATGTCATCCAGAAGCATCATAAACTGATAAGAGGGCGTAACTGTATCATAGATAGGAATCAGTGTCGCTTTCAATATGATCTCTCTGTCGGATCGCGTCAGTAGATTCAACTCGCCATACCAGCTCTCTCCTTTACCGAAAGCTTCAAACAAAGAGTCGTATCGATCCGAACAGTAATCTTTGCAAAGGAGATTTTCGAAAGATTCGCCTATAAGCACATCCTGAGGAAAATCGAGAAGTTCGGACATTCCGTCGTTTATCTGTCTGATCTTACCCTCTTCATCCAGATATATCAAAAGGGCACTCTCCTCGATAGCGAGATAGTGTTGCGCGAGTGTAGATTGCGTTTTCGATCGTGCACGTTGCCCCAAAACGTTTTTAGCCGTTCTTTCTACAGTTTTTATCAACTCCTTTATTTTGATCGGTTTTGGCAAGAAAGCGCTGATTTTGGCTTCGACAACGGCTGATAGACGATATATATCATTATATGAAGCGGTGAGAATTATAGGTATCTCCGTATCTTCGCAACGAATCGCTCTGGACATTTTTATCCCATCCATTCTGGGCATATTCAGATCGACCAGAATAATATCGGGCCTGCACTTTTCATAAAGCTCCAATCCCTTCTCTCCGTTTTCAGCAATCCATAGCGTTTTGACTCTGGGTGCAAGAAAAGGAATTATCCGCCTGCGAATATCTCTCTTGTCTTCAACATATAAAAGCGTACAAATTTCGAGTGGATTTTCAATCTCCAAGACCGCCCTTTTACTACTCTCTCCGGATTATATGCATGTTCAAGCAAAAACCCTTCCACTTTTATATTTTCAAAGCGGTATTTTACCCTTTTATAAAAATTTTATCCAGATGGAAAAATTTTAGTATAATAATATTTTCTCGTTTGTATATTTTTAATTCTCTTTGGAGTCTACCTCAAACAGCTCCTGACTATCGAGAAAATAGATATACGCATCTATACTTCTCTTTTCCGGCATAAGATGCAAAAGCGCCTCTTTATATCTTAAAATCTGCTCCTTATAGGCCCTGATATCATGAGGAGTCACGGTTTTGTAATCTATTATCACTCCCCTGTCTCCCTTGTCTACAAAAAGGTCCACAACCCCTACTTTTCCCTTGCGAACGAACATAAGTTCATGAAAACGACTACCCTCGATCAAAAGCCGATATTTCATATTCTCTTCGGATATGCCTACCATCTTTTTTATCTTTTCCACATCGCACAGGGCCCCGTAACGGTTCAAAAGAGCATCTTCGTCGCCCATTTCAAAAAGATAATGAACTCCAAGACCGTGAAAAATCGCCTCAAAATTATTGGCCTCGTACATCTCGTCCTCTTTCAAAATCTCCTGGCGTCCATAATTTTTCCCCCTGTAGACAAATGGACGACTCACTTTACGAACCGTTTCGCATATTTCACTCTTTTGTAATTTTCCTATCGTCTGCTCTTTAAGATTCAAAAAGTCGAAAACGGATGATTTCTCGTTTTTAAGAACGAAAAGAGCCGTTTTTGCGCGAGTGAAAGCCACATATGTACGATTCATCTCATCCTCTTTTTTCAACCTCTTTTCACGTGCAACCGCTTCGGCATACTCTGCATCCACAATCTCTCTGTTCTTGAATTTTATGAAAAGACGGTTGAGCTCTATCCCCTCATAATCGAAAATCAAAGACGAGGTATCGTTCTTACTCTGTCCCAGCCTGTCAAGAACTATCAGATGTTCGAACTCAAGCCCTTTTGATTTATGAATAGTCAAAACTCTTATCCCCTCTATTCCACCCGGCGGCAACTCTTCATCAAACCTCTCCACTTCATAAACAAATTCAAATATATCATGCAATGGAATGGAAAACTCCAGAAGTTTCACAGCGGCCTCGTCAAAAAGAGAATATCGTTGCATTATCTGCTTCAACATGACGGCCGGACGGCCGTTTTTTATATCGGGTACAAACTCTTCATCGTATGGTTCGCCTATGAGCGAAAGAAAATTGAGTCTATGAAGAGCTCCCTCTTCTCCTCTTTGTCTGCACAAAATCATCTTCATAAGCTCTATCATCGCTTTTGCGGAAGGCTGTTGTACAACTTTGGCGCGCTTATGTGTTGCGATCTCTTTCCCAAACCGCCTCTTTATATACTCTTGCACTTGCAGTATCTCTTTATTGTCATGCACAAGAATCGCTATCTGCTCTTCCGGCACTCCATGTTCAAAAAGAGTCTGCAGCGCCTCACCCATCATCTCGAGAGGCTCCCCCTCGGCCACTTTTACATATCCACCCTTTTTATGCGCTATCTGAGGCGGCTTCACATAATCAAAAGTTCTATTTACGAACTCCACTATCTCGGACCCGGACCGATAGTTGGTCTGCAAATGCTCTACTCTTACGCCAAACCTTTTTGCAACATGGGCAAAAAGTGCCTTCTGACCTCCTCTGAAACGATATATGGACTGTTTCGTATCACCTACATAAAAAAAGGAACGGTCATCTCCTCCGGCGGCGATTTCGGCTATTATCGGTTCGAAAATCCTGAATTGAGTTACGGAAGTATCCTGAAATTCGTCAAAAAGTATATGGCCTATTCGTGCATCGAGCCTGAAATATAGAAAGTCGGTAAAACTCTTTCTATGCAAAAGTTCATAGACAAGATGTTCTACATCTTTGAAATAGAGCTCTCCACTCTGTTTCATATGGGCTATTCTGGCTCTTTTGTAACTGTTGAAAAGAGAAAGTATTCCGGATAGGAAAAACTTCTCTCTCTTTTCGTAATATCTGCGAACAGCCTCCTTTAATTCTAGCAGCCAGATATCGAGTATAGGATCGTACGCTTTTTTGTAATCCCAGTAGTTCAGACTCTCTTTTTTAAACCACCCCTTTGAAACTACCTCTGCAAGAGAGTCGAACCTCATCGTCTTTTTTGCCCGTTCACTGAGCGGTTTTTTTAGAAGAAACGAGCTTATCTTCAAAGCGATATCCATCGCCTCCTTTTCGTCAAACGGTTCGACTCGGGAAGTGAAACCGCAAAGCTCTTTCTCCTTTTCGTAGAGTGTTTCGAAAAGGTGTATAAGATTCCCGCTTTTTTGTTGTTCGAAACGGGCAAACTCCACCAATCGGGCATAATCTCTCTCATCCAGACCGGATAAAAAGTGTTCGAAAAACTTCTCTTTCGAGACCGGAGTTATTTCAAAATCGTTCTGTACCCCCGCATACCAGCAAAATTTACGAAGTACGTGGTGTATGAAACTATCAATCGTCATCACTTTGAGATCGGACGATAGAAAAAGAGAGAGAACATGTGAACGTCTCGCTTCTATCTCTTCAGGCAAAACACCGCTCATTCTCGATATTTCACATACCATTTGCGGCTCCATGGATTCGAGTGAAGCCATCACTCTCTCTCTCATCTCTCCTGCCGCTTTGTTGGTAAATGTAATCGCCAGAATTTCAGAAGGGTTCGCACCGCCAAAAAGCAGCGACAGATAACGCGCCACCAATGCGAACGTCTTACCGCTCCCCGCACTTGCACTAAGCGCCAATAACCGCTCCATCCCTCTCCTTTTTTGTACATTGGATATCTATTATCTTATCAAAACAGATTTTGCCTGTCCAATTCTACACTGTACAATATCGCTTTCAGATCTCTTTTTCATCCGACACCCAAACAAAGCCCCCCTGTTGCAACAAAAGAAAACTCTTTCCGGTATAATGATTCTAACGGTTAAAGAAAAACAGGTCGGTTCCAACCTCTCCACAACATAAGGAAAAGCCCATGAAAACCAGAGCTGACGAAAATACGAAAGTCTATCTTGTAGGAAGCGGAATAGCCTCCCTTGCGAGCGCATTTTATCTTATTGCGGATGCCAATATAGACCCCGAGAAGATCACGATATTCGAGCAGTACTCTACAACAGGAGGCGCCTTGGATGGATCAGGAAACCCCCGGGACGGGTATCTGATACGGGGAGGAAGAATGCATGAAAAGGAGTATCGCTGCTACTGGAGTCTGCTATCCAATATTCCATCCTTCGATAACCCGGATATCAGCGTGACCGAAGAGAGTATGGAGTTCAACAGTCGCTTCGTATCGCATGCACAAGCAAGGCTTTTGAAAGATGGGAAAAAAGTCGATCTCTCATCTTTCGGTATCGGCAGGAGAGACCAGATTCTGATGATGGAACTTCTGTTTACACCCGAGTCCGCATTGGCCGGCAAGCGTATAGAGGAGTGGTTCACTCTAAGTTTTTTTTCCACAAACTTCTGGATGATTTTCACTTCCACGTTCGCATTTCAAAAGTGGAGCTCTCTTGCCGAAATGAGGCGTTATATGAGACGTTTCATGCATCTGGTACCGGGATTGAAACACCTTGGTGGAATCTTGCGTACAAAATACAACCAGTACCACTCCGTTGTTTTGCCCCTGGAAAACTACCTGCGCGACAAAGGGGTGAAGTTCGAGTTAGAAACCACTGTTACCGACATAGATTTCGACCTCTCCAAAGAGCGCAAAACCGCCACCGCCATACAGATAAAAAGAAAGAGCAAGAGAGATACCGTCATCCTTGAAAACGGCGATTTTCTCTTTTTTACAAACGGATCGATCACCGAAAGCACCGATGCGGGCGATCTACACAGAGCACCTCTTTTAAAAGGTGTCGAATCATCGGGAGCGTGGAAATTGTGGAAAAGAGTGGCTAAAAAAGATCCTTCGTTCGGTAACCCTGGAGTCTTCTGCGATCATATAGACCTGCAGAAATGGTACTCGTTTACCGTAACTCTCAAGGAGAGTACGTTCCACGACTATATGGAGGATTTCACAGGCAACCTTGACGGTACAGGCGGGCTTGTGACGATGACCGACTCCAACTGGCTGATCTCCATAGTTATAGCGCGCCAACCGCACTTTCCCGACCAGCCAAAAGATATAAAGATTTTCTGGGGCTACGCTCTTTTCGCAGATCGTATCGGAAACTACGTAAAAAAGCCGCTGAGCGAATGTAGCGGCGAAGAGATTCTGGAGGAGCTGTGGTATCATCTTAAAATTATAGACCTTATGGAGCCTGTCATGCAAAGAGGCGGAGTGGTAAACGCTATTGCGGTATCGATGCCTTTTATAGAGAGTCTCTTTATGCCCAGAAAGCCGGGGGACCGCCCTAAAGTGATTCCGGAAGGCTCTATTAACTTCGCTTTTTTGGGTCAGTTCACCGAAATAGAAGATGATTGCGTATTTACTGTCGAATACTCTGTCAGAAGCGCACAGGAAGCGGTTTATGGCCTGTTTGAGTGCGGAAAGGAGCCGATACCCGTCTATATGGGTGCGCACAATCCTCTCAATCTATTCAAAGCGGCAGCGGCCATCAGCTCCTAAAAAAGCGCTCCAAACCCAACCGGCAGAGAGCGAAACCTCTATTTACTGTTCAAAAAACAGGTAACCGGGTTTTTTATCCTCTGCCGCATGCAATTTTATAGTCGCAATAGCGACATTCGGACTCCTCCTGCGTTTTTTCAAATTTAATGGTGTCAGTTTCAAGCAGACTATCTAAAACTTTTTTAAAAAGGTCTCTTTTTTGTGTAGTCTCCACCGGAATCTCTTTGCTTCCGAAAAGATCGAAGTATAGTGTCTCAGCCATTTTGTCCGGATATGCCGACTCTGCCCAGATTTTGTAAAAAAGCAGCTGGAAATCGTTTTCATCTTCAAGCAGATTTTTAATGTTTCTGGTCGTTTTATAATCCATTATACGCACTTTATTGGCCGAAAGATCGACTCTGTCTATCTTCGAGCTGAGTAAAAATCCTTCAAACTCAACACTGCACCACTCCTCTACAACCGGCTGACTCATATGGAAAAACTTATCGAAATCCAACATACAGAATTTTTTCAGCCTATCCTCCCACTCTATGGAAAATTCGAAGCGCTGGGCCATTTTTGTAATATTCTTGTAGATGTGATCCATTATGAAGTGGTAATACTCATCCGCTGAGAAGATCGCTTCTTTGTTTCTTGCCGCAGCTTCCAACGAAGCGTGAATAAGTAGGCCGAAATTCTTCTCTTCCCGATCTTCGCTACCGATCTTCAATATATATTTATAGTAGAAACGACGACGGCACACAAGAAAATCTTTCAGTTTTGTAGGGGTGAGTCGTCGATCACTTCTAAAAGTATTTACCGACTCCGGGATATCGTCATAAAGGTCCGGGGTTTTGCAAACTGGAGCAATAATAGGCCTGTAC
>WFUN01000045.1 GCA_015484905.1 Hydrogenimonas sp.
CTGTCTAAATCTTCCCTGCTTACCCTTGATCACTTCACTAAGTGATTTAAGAGGACGCTTGTTTGCCCCTTTTACCGCATTGCCACGTCTTCCATTGTCGAAAAGAGCATCGACAGATTCTTGAAGCATGCGCTTCTCATTTCTGATAATAATCTCTGGCGCGTCGAGCTCCATGAGGCGCTTCAGTCGCTGGTTTCGGTTTATAACACGGCGATAGAGGTCGTTTACGTCAGAAACCGCGAACTTACCTCCATCGAGAGCAACGAGAGGCCGAAGATCGGGCGGAAGAACCGGCAATACATCGAGCATCATCCACTCTGGACGGTTGTTGGAATTCAAAAATGCCTCGATAACCTTTAGCCGTTTTACGATGGTCTTGCGCTTGGCTTCCGAACCGGTTCTCTCAATCTCCTCCTTGAGGGTATGGAAAAGCTCGGCCAGATCCAAATCGGCGAGCAACCGCTTGACAACTTCGCCGCCCATTTCAGCATGAAAACCGGTATCCACAAAACGCTGATATATGGACTGGTACTGCTCTTCGTTTAGAATGTCATACTTCAAAACCGGAGCTTTCCCCTCGTTGTCGTAACTGGCTTCACCGGGATTTTCTACAATATACGCTTCATAGTAGAGCACTCTCT
Organism: Hydrogenimonas sp.; assembly: GCA_015484905.1. GTDB lineage: Bacteria > Campylobacterota > Campylobacteria > Campylobacterales > Hydrogenimonadaceae > Hydrogenimonas. The sequence goes on from WFUN01000045.1 coordinate 642, forward strand.
CCAGATCTTTCATTTTGACACCAAGAAGCGTCCCTATACGGGAAGGAAGCGAATTGACATACCAGATATGGGCTACCGGAGTAACCAGATCGATATGACCCATACGGTAGCGACGGACTTTGGAACTCGTGACTTCGACACCGCACTTTTCACATACGACGCCCTTGTAGCGCATTTTTTTATATTTTCCGCAAAGACACTCATAATCACGGACTGGTCCGAAGATCTTTGCGCAAAAGAGCCCGTCACGCTCCGGCTTGAGTGTACGGTAATTTATAGTTTCCGGTTTTTTCACCTCACCATAACTCCAGGAGAGAATTTTCTCCGGACTGGCAAGCCTTAACTGAATCGCTTTTATATCCTTGGGGCGTTTTTCTTCTGTTACTTCAATTGGAACCAGTTTCTTCATTCTCTTCTTCCTCATCTAAAAGCTCTACATCGAGTGCTAATGCCTGAAGTTCTTTTGTCAGAACAAACAGGGTTTCCGGTATACCGGCAGCAGGAACGTTTTCGCCTCTGGTCAGTGCTTTGTATGCACGCAGACGTCCGTCTACATCATCCGATTTTATTGTCAACATCTCTTTAAGTACATTGGCAGAACCGTATGCCTCCAACGCCCAAACTTCCATCTCTCCGAAACGCTGGCCTCCGAAAAGAGCCTTTCCGCCGACGGGCTGCTGTGTTACAAGGCTGTAGGGGCCGGTAGAGCGCGCATGCATCTTTTCATCCACAAGGTGATGCAGCTTGAGCATATACATGTAGCCGACATTTACACGCTCTTTCATGCGCTCTCCGGTCTTACCGTCATAAAGTACGCATTTGCCGTCAGAATCGATTTTGGCCATTTCGAAAAGTTTGGCAAACTCTTCAGCATTTACGCTTTCAAAAACCGGAGTGGCGAATTTAACCCCCTTGCTCCAGTCCCTGGCATATGAAATCAGCTCTTCATCCTCCATCTCATCGAGCAATTTTTTGGCATCCATAAGCTTGGCGACATCTGCTATCTCGGTCATTTTTGCACGAAGCTCTTTTGCAAAATCCTCTTTTTTTTCATCGAAAATCGCCTGTATCTGCTCCCCGAGACGTTTGCCTACCAGCCCAAGATGCACTTCAAGGATCTGTCCGATATTCATACGGCTCGGAACACCGAGAGGATTGAGAATTATCTCGACCGGAGTCCCATCTTCAAGATATGGCATATCCATCTCAGGAACGATGGTGGAGACGATACCTTTGTTTCCATGACGTCCCGCCATTTTATCGCCGACTTTGAGTTTTCGCTTTGTAACGACATAAACTTTTACCAGCTTTGTGACGCCGTTTGGCAATATATCGTCTTTTTCAAGAATGTTGAGTTTCTCTTCATGATCTTGTCGGAGCTTTCTCTTCTCTGCCTGGAAATGGTTTTTCAAAACGGCATAACGGTTTTGAATATCCTCACTGAAATGTTTCGCTATGGCATTCAACGAAAATCTGTTGATTCTCTCGAGAGTCTCTTTGTCGATCACCTCTCCTTTTTTATACTTTTTGCCATCTATCTCGACATCGCTTTGTAGCTCCGCCTTGCCCAGCAAAGAGTATATTCGAAGCATCTCTTCACGATCAAGCATCAAAAGCTTGTCATGGTGCTCGCGATCGAGTTCGGCCTTCTCCTCCTCATAGGCTTTTATGGCTCGCTGATCTTTTTCATACCCTTTCTTCGTAAAAATTTTGACATCGACCACCACACCTTCCATGGATGGAGGACAATAGAGCGATTTGTTCACTACATGGCCGGCCTTCTCTCCAAAAATCGCGCGCAAAAGACGCTCCTCCGGTGTCGGTTTTACTTCGCCTTTTGGAGAGACTTTTCCTACCATTATCATTCCTGGTTTTATATATGTCCCTATTTTGACGATGCCGCTTTCGTCAAGATGCTGAATATCCTCTTCTCTCACATTGGGTATATCGCGTGTAATCTCCTCTACGCCATGCTTCAGCTCTCTGGCTTCAACCTCTTTTTCATATATGTGCATGGATGTAAAAGTGTCTTCTCTGATAAGTTTCTCGCTTACAACAATCGCATCTTCGAAATTGTAACCGTTCCACGGCATGAAAGCGACCATGATATTTCTACCGATGGCAAGTTCGCCGTTATCCATATTCGGCCCATCCGCTATAACTTGCCCGGCTTCGACCCTGTCACCCTTTTTGACAATCGGCATCTGTGTAAAAGTGGTATTCTGATTGGTGCGCATATTTTTTTGGGGACGATAGTGGTCGATAAACGCGCCGTTTTCATCTTCACCCATGATATAGATATTTTTCGAATCCACCTTTTCTACTATTCCGGCACGCTTCGCCTTAATACTGACCCATGCATCACGGGCAATCAGTTTCTCTACTCCTGTCCCCACCATAGGCGCTTCGGAAATCAGAAGCGGTACTCCCTGACGCTGCATGTTCGATCCCATCAGTGCGCGGTTGGCATCGTCATGCTCCAGAAACGGTATGAGACTCGCTGCCACTCCGACCACCATCAGCGGACTGAGATCGATATAATCTACTTCACTTTTGTCTACCAAAATTATTTCACCGTCACGTCTGGCCTCGATCATATCTTCGGCGATCGTGCCATCCTCTGTAAGTTTGGTACTGGCCGGAGCTATCGTCAAACCCTCTTCCTGGGTAGCGGTCATATATACCACTTCCTTGCTCACCTTTCCATCGACGATCTTTCTATAAGGAGCTTCGATAAAGCCGAGTTCATTCACTTTTGCATAGGTGGACAGGGTATTTATGAGGCCTATGTTCTGCCCCTCCGGAGTCTCTATCGGACAGATACGCCCATAGTGCGTGGGGTGAACATCGCGTACTTCAAATCCGGCACGCTCTTTTACAAGCCCTCCTTCGCCGAGTGCGGAGAGTCTACGTTTGTGTGTGACTTCCGAAAGCGGGTTTGTCTGATCCATAAACTGACTAAGCTGTCCGCTGGTAAAAAACTCGAGTATTGTATTGGTAATCATTTTGGAGTTGATCAGATCGTGAGGCATGAGTTCATCGAGGCTCCCACTCATGGTACTCATCTTGTCACGAATAGCCTTTTGCATCTTGATAAGGCCAGTCTGAAGTTCATTGCCAAGAAGTTCGCCTATCGCACGAATTCTTCTGTTTCCAAGATGGTCCCGATCATCGATGTGTCCCTGTCCGTTTCTGACGCGTATAAGATACTGTACGGTTTTGATAATATCCTCGTCGGTCATCACCGTCACATATTCCGGAACCTCCACACCGAGTTTGTGATTCATCTTCATGCGGCCGACACGCGTAAGATCGTAACGTTCAGGATCGAAAAACAGCTGCTTCACAAACACTTTTGCCGCATCTTTTGTTACCGGTTCCCCCGGGCGCATAACTTTATAGATCCTGATTGCAGAAAGATCGTTTTCATCTTCTATCTGCTCTGTCTGTTTCAGAAGTTTCAAACTCTCCTGATCGGCACTGAAAGCATTTATTATAGATCTGTCCACACCACTTGCAAGATCGTCTGCAATAACAAATTCTTTTATTCCGCTATCGAGAATCTTCTTCAGTTTGTTTTCATCGAGCTGAGTCAGAGTATCTAACAACACCTCCCCGCTTCCTTGATCTATAATCGGTTCGGCGAGATATCTCTCTATAAGAATATCGACAGGATATTCAACCCACTTCAATCCATCCTCCACAAGCTTCTTCGCCCGCTTTGAAGAAAGCCTCTTGCCCATTGCGATAATCAGATTGCCATCTTCATCTTTGACATCATGTTCAACACGTCCTGCAAAGTTTTCCGGCTTGAAAGGCATAAGAAACTTGTTGTTCTTTACGCGAATGGTCATAAGTGGGTAGAAGAGCTTGAGAATATCCTGCTTGCCATAGCCGAGTGCACGGAAAAGAATCGTTACAGGAATCTTTCTTCGTTTATTGATGCGGACATAAAGAATATCCTTGGCGTCATATTCAAAATAGAGCCATGAGCCGCGATCTGGTATTATCTGCGCAGTATAAAGAAGTTTTGCAGAACCGGTAGCGGACTCCTCTTCTTTAAAGATGACTCCCGGACTTCTGTGAAGCTGGTTGACTACAACTCTCTCTACCCCGTTGATGATAAATGATGTTCGATCTGTCATCAACGGGATATCTCTGACAAAAATAGCCTGTTCCTTGATATCCTTGACACCGGTTTTCTCACCTGTCTTGTCATTTCTCTCCCAAAGAACCAGTCGCACCTTCATCTTTAGTGAGACGGCGTAGGTAAGTCCGCGCTCCATACACTCTCTGACCGTATATTTCGGTTTGGTGATTTCACTGCCGACATATTCAAGAGTCAGTCGGTTCTGCGGGTCGTGGATCGGGAAGATAGATCGGAAAACATGTTCAATTCCGCTGTTGGATCGATCTTTTTCATTGATCATCAAAAAGTTGTCGTAACTGCTGTGTTGAAGTTGCAAAAGGTCTGGGACTTCGATCTCCTGAGGCGTTTTTGCAAAATCAACACGTAAGCGGTTCCCTGATTTAAGATTGTTAAGCATGGGCTAAGACCTCATTCAGTAGTGTGTTGCATCGGGATGTATCTATATTCGATACGATTAGTGTAAGCATAAGTTACAATGATAGAATAAACCTGATAAAGGGAAGATTGCATCTTCCCTTTATATAAATAAATTAAAATATTATTTAATCTCGACCGTAGCGCCGGCTTCTTCAAATTTGGCTTTGAGTTCTTCCGCCTCTTCTTTGCTCACTCCCTCTTTTATGGTTGTAGGCGCGTTGTCGACAGCCGCTTTGGCCTCTTTAAGACCCAGGCCGGTTACTTCTCGAACCACCTTGATGACATTGATCTTTTTGGCACCAGGGCTTGTAAGCACTACGTCAAATTCGCTCTGCTCTTCAGCTGCACCGGCTGCCTCGCCGCCGCCGGCTCCAGCTACGACCATGGGCGTAGCAGAAACTCCGAATCTCTCTTCAAACTCTTTTACGAGCTCATTGAGCTCGAGAACAGTCAGACCCTCAATATATTCAAATAACTCTTCTTTTGTAATTGCCATTTATCTCTCCTGTTGGAAATTTATAGTTAGCAGCCAAAACTATGCTGCAGATGGGGCGCCCTTTTTCAGGCAGCCTCCTCTTCCGCTCTCTTTTTTGCCAAATTGTCGAGCCCGCAAACCATATTGCGTATCGGTGCCGTCCAGACGGATAAAAGCATTCCGAGCAGCTCTTCTCTTCCGAGAAGTTTGCTGTATTCGATGATTTTCCCAGCATCTACCACTTCATCATCGATTACGCCGCCTTTGATTATGAATTTATCATTTTCTTTGGCGTATTTCGCGACAGCCTTGGCGGTAGCTATTGGATCTTCACCCCAGACGGCCATATTCGTCTCATTCAAGACGATTTCATCCACTCCGGCATTTTTGAACGCAAGCTTTGCCAGCGTATTTTTGACAACTCTTGCTCCAAGTCCCGCTTCATATCCGATTTTTCTAAACTCTTCGAGTTCTTTTACACTCATACCTTTGAAATCGCATATGATAACGGTACCGGCCTGCTTGAACGCATCGGAAAGCTCTGCCACCAATTGCTCTTTTTCTTTTCGTGTCATTTCTCCTCCTTTCCGACAGAGACTTCAAGAAGGGCGGCTCGAGCCGTTTAAGCTTTCGCCCCTAACTATCTCCAGTCTAAGATTAAACAGGTCCATAGAAGGTAGACAAAATATCTACTTCACTCTTATTTAATATCCATCAACTCTTGTGGATCGAGCTTTACAGAAGGGCTCATTGTCAAAGAGAGGGCCGCATTTTGAATATAGCGTCCTTTGGCCGAAGCTGGCTTTTGTCTGTTGATCGCAGCAACAAATGCTCTAATATTCTCGGCAAGTTTCTGTGCATCGAAACTCGCCTTGCCTATTCCGGCATGAATGTTCCCTTTTTTGTCAACACGGAAGTTTACCTGCCCGCCTTTGGCATTTTTTACAGCTTGCGCAATATCCATTGTTACCGTGCCGGTTTTAGGGTTCGGCATCAAACCTTTCGGTCCAAGAATACGACCTATTTTTCCTACCTGACCCATCATATCGGGAGTGGCTATTACAATGTCAAAATCTATGTTGCCGTTTTTAATCTGTTCAACCAGATCTTCTGCGCCAACAACATCGGCACCGGCCTCTTTCGCTTCATCGGCTTTTGCACCTTTTGCAAACACGGCTACCCGAACCTTCTTGCCGGTTCCATTGGGCAATACGACAGCACCTCTTACCATCTGATCCGCATGCCTGGGATCGACATTCAATCTGAGCGCCAACTCAACTGTTTCATCGAAGTTGGCAGACTTTAGATCTTTTACAAGTTTTGTTGCCTCATCGATACTGTAGATTTTTTCTCTATCAATCTTTTCGAGCAGCTTCTGTACCCGTTTGGAATTTTTTTTGGACATTTTCTTTTCTCCGCAAATATTTTTTGCTACCGCATCTTTTGGATCTTGCGGTGAAGATCTTTCAATCTATAACTTCTACACCCATGCTTCGACAGCTACCCTCGATAATTTTGGCGGCAGCTTCTTCATCGTGTGCGTTAAGATCGTCCATTTTTGTTTTGACAATATTCATGATCTGTTCGCGAGTAATTTTTCCAACTTTGTTTTTCAGTGGATTGTCACTACCCTTTTGAAGGTTGATCTCCTTTTTGATAAGATCAGTAACAGGAGGTTTTTTCGTAACAAACGTAAAGCTTCGATCCGAATAGACAGTTATGACTACCGGGATATTGTATCCCATCATATCTTTCGTTTTTTCATTGAAAGCTTTGCAAAACTCCATAATGTTTACACCGCGCTGTCCCAGAGCAGGACCTACCGGCGGAGATGGGTTTGCTTTGCCGGCTGGAATCTGCAGCTTGAATTCGTCAACAACTTTTTTTGCCATTGCCTTTCCCTTCTAATTTTGGATTTATATAATTTTTTCGACTTGAGAGTACAAAATTTCTACAGGTGTGCTTCTGCCGAATATTGAAACGTTAAGTTTCAATTTGCCATGCTCAAGATCATACTCTTCGACCATGCCGGTAAAATTGGCAAAAGGCCCTTCGACAATTCGAACCATCTCACCCGGCTCAAATGAAATTTTCGGCTTCGGTGCAGCCCTGTTCTGTACTTTGTCAAGAATGTTCGCTACATCGCTCTCACTGAGAGGTGTCGGTTTTTTCGCCTCTCCGATAAACCTTGAAACCTTCGGCAAAGACTGTATTTTATGCCAAAGTTCTGTATCGAGATCCATCTTTGCAAAAACATATCCAGGATAGAGAGATCTTTCTGTAATCTTTTTTTGGCCATTTTTAACTTCGATTACATCTTCTGTAGGAACGACGATCTCTTCTATTCTGTCCTGTATGCCAAGTTGCTCCGCCATAGTTTCAATCGCCCGTTTGACACTCTGTTCACTCCCCGCATAAGTTTGAATCGCATACCATTTGTGTGTCATAGTTAGCCCCTTTTTTTAGATCAGGACAGAGAGTGATGCAGACATGATGACATCAATCAATGCAAGAAATAGTGAAACGACCGCCACTACAACGAATACGGCAAAAAATGCCTGTCTCACCTGTAGCTTTGTCGGAAAAATAACTTTAGAAATTTCTATTTTAGCATGGTTGACATAATTGATCAGTTTTTCCATGATTGCTTATTCCTTAACGTGGCAGGGCAGGAGGGACTCGAACCCCCAACACTCGGTTTTGGAGACCGATGCTCTACCATTGGAGCTACTGCCCTATCAAAAAGCAAACCCGCAAGGGTTTAGCTTTTAAGTTTAACCTCTTTATGAAGTGTGTGCTTGTTACAACGTGAACAAAACTTTTTAGTCTCAAATTTTTCTGTATGAGTTTTGGAGTTTTTGGTCGTAGTGTAATTTATCTCACCGCACTCACTACATTTGAGTCCAATATTGATTCTCATCTTTGTCAATCCTTAAACGAAGACGGCATTGAAGCCGTCCTCAAAATCGTTATTATGCTAGGATCTTGGAAACAACGCCTGCACCAACAGTACGTCCACCTTCTCGGATAGCGAAACGTGTACCCTCTTCCATTGCGATAGGAGCGATAAGCTCTGCCTCGATTTTAACATTGTCACCCGGCATAACCATCTCTGTTCCTTCAGGAAGGGTTATGGCACCTGTAACGTCTGTCGTACGTACATAAAACTGTGGGCGGTATCCGTTGAAGAAAGGAGTATGCCGTCCGCCTTCCTCTTTTGTCAGTACGTAGATTTCAGCTTCGAACTTGGTGTGAGGAGTGATGGATCCAGGCTTACAAAGAACCATGCCACGCTCCACTTCTTCTTTTTTGGTACCTCGAAGAAGAACACCGCAGTTGTCACCGGCTTCACCACACTCCATCTCTTTTCTGAACATTTCTACACCTGTAACAGTAGTAGACTGAGTATCTCTGATACCCACGATTTCAATCGTGTCGCCTACGCATACTTTACCACGCTCGATACGTCCTGTAACAACAGTACCACGACCGGAAATAGAGAATACATCTTCTATCGGCATAAGGAAATCTTTATCTGTTTCACGCTCAGGAGTAGGAATATACTCATCTACTGCATTCATCAGCTCCAGAATCTTTTCGCTCCACTCACCAATAGTACCGCTCTTCGCCTCTTCAAGAGCTTTGAGTGCCGAACCCGCGATAACCGGAGTATCATCACCCGGGAAATCGTACTCGCTCAGCAACTCGCGAATCTCCATCTCTACGAGCTCGAGAAGTTCTTCGTCATCAACCATATCCGCTTTATTCATAAAGACAACGATATAGGGAACACCTACCTGTCGAGAGAGCAGAATGTGTTCTCGAGTCTGAGGCATTGGGCCATCAGCTGCAGAAACAACAAGAATCGCTCCATCCATCTGAGCTGCACCTGTAATCATGTTTTTGACATAGTCTGCGTGACCAGGGCAGTCGACGTGTGCATAGTGGCGTTTGTCAGTTTCGTATTCGACATGTGAAGTTGCGATAGTAATACCACGTTCACGCTCTTCCGGCGCATTGTCAATCTGATCGTAATCCATCAGTTCCGCATCGCCTTTTGTAGCGAGAACCGCTGTGATTGCTGCGGTCAATGTTGTTTTACCGTGGTCGACGTGACCAATGGTACCAATATTAACGTGCGGCTTAGTCCGTTCGAATTTTTCCTTAGCCATAAGTGTCCTCCGTAAAAGAATTAAATAACCAGGGTACCTCTGCAAATGTTCCATAAATTTTAAAGCCTGGGAGTAAAGCCGCAACGCTCTATTTGCCCGGCATTCCATCCGGTACGTTTTGAAAAAGCCATACCATGAAGGAAGATTTACAGAGGCACCCTGCCAAAATGTGCGCCGTATTATACCAAAGTTTTAGTCAATGTATGCTTTTGCGCTCCGCAGCCTTTTAGATTTTCCGATCTGTCCGGCTCGTGGAGCCCAGAAGCGGGATTGAACCGCCGACCTCTTCCTTACCAAGGAAGTGCTCTGCCACTGAGCTATCTGGGCATTGATATCTGAATTATTAGGAGTGAATTATCAAATAGGTCTGCAGTCAACTTTTCGAATACCGAAAAGCAAATCTGACCTCTTCTCGATTGCAAGAATCAAATATATTCAGCTCCCAGATATTCGGATGGAGCGGGAAACGGGACTCGAACCCGCGACCCTCAGCTTGGAAGGCTGATGCTCTAGCCAACTGAGCTACTCCCGCAGCCATCTGATTCGACTGGTGGTGGGAGGAGGATTCGAACCTCCGAAGGCGAAAGCCAGCAGATTTACAGTCTGCCCTCGTTGGCCACTTGAGTATCCCACCATTATTGTCATTTCTGGTACAAACACTGACAAAATGGAGCCGGTGATGGGACTCGAACCCGCGACCTGCTGATTACAAATCAGCTGCTCTAGCCAACTGAGCTACACCGGCGATTGAAAATGGAGTGCAATTTTAATATCTTTTGCTCTCATTGTCAAGCCCTTTTTGAAATTTGGAGCAACTGGGATATATTTCGAACCTGACCCGGCTATAAATACACTCTCTCCATATTCACTGTTTGATTTCTCCTTGTTTCAGGCATCTGTCCGAAAGCTTTCATTTGTCGTATATCCTAATTTTGATATGGATATGGGTTATGGCCGATTCAATATCCATCTTCCCTCCCATACTTTTTCGATTTTCTGCTGTAGCTCTTTTTACGTTTCGATTTTCTTATCTGATTGGCCCGATACAGAATTTCAGTGCGAATATCCTCTGCATCTTTGTCACTCTGTGCAAGCTCCTTTGTCAATTCGACAAACGCCTCCAGCCTTTCGAAATAGTCGCTATACAAAGATACTTTTTGTATCTTGTTGAACTTTTGCAGGACCTTTTGGAGCATATTTTCATAGGTACTCTTTTCAAACTCATCTCCCATTGCAAAAGAGACTACTTTGTTTAGATATCGCTCCAGTTCACGTCTGTAGCGTGTTTGCAGATATTTATCTTTTTTTCTCTCTTCCATCATTCAGTTTTTCATACTTTTCAACGAGATTTTCGCTCTTCCGGTCTGACATGATGCACCTGTGGCGCTTCCTGCTCATACCACAGTCTACGGACAATATCGTTCGCTGCAGCGGCGAACCCTTCATCTTTCGCTGCATCAGCATAATCTTTTCCGGCAAAAGCCTCTTTCAGAAGTTCGATCGGCCCGATACCCTTTCTAAGCGGCGTCTTAACACCGCTTTCAAGTTTAGCCATAAACCAAAGCGACAGAAAATCGGGATCGAAACCATTTAATACTTTGCGACTAAACGCTTCAAAATCAACTTCGCCGCTCAACTCAAATTCGTCGATAACCAATGAAACGGCACGATTCATCTGTGCAACCGGAACGCTCTGAAAAACAGCTTCCGCAGTGCGGGCCGTCGCAGTATATTCGGCTCCCAGAAAAATCCGGGCCGATCTGTCATCTTTTCCAAAACGATTGGATCTTAGGCCCACTATACCGATATCGGCATGTTTGTGACGCCCACACCCTTTCAGACACCCGGAAATGCCTACTATTATCCCATGTCTTTCTATGCGCTCTTTTGGAAGCATATGGGCCTCTCCCTTTATACTCCAATATGAAAAAGGGCAGTATTCGCTTCCGGCGCAAGCCAGTATGGTAGGAGCGACACGATGCATTTCAAACGGAACTTTTTTCTCTTTGATCCCGAGAATGTATATATGCTGATCGATTCCGACTCTCGTTTCAACATTATGCTCTTCACAGAAGCGGCCGATCTCTTCAAATTCATCCGCTGTAACTACGCCATACCGGGTCCTGTATCTGTAGCCGAAAGTTCCGTTACCAAGAGGTTCAAAATCATCGAATTTGCGTTTTTTTATCAATAACTCTCCGCTGCTTTGCCACTCTTTTGAATAAAACTCCGCTATTTTTCGCTTAAGCCCATCCATACCGATCTCTTCGATCATATGGTATATTCTGCTTTTTGTCCTCTTGTCGCGTGGGCCGTATCTATTGAAAGCAAAAAGAAGAGCTTTAAAAAATGGGGGTGCCTCTTTGGCATCCAGAAAAATATCTGCAGACATTGCCGACTCCGTATTTTTTCCGCCTATATAGACATTGAAGCCGTATTTGCCATTTTTTTCCGAAAGCGCAAAAAGAAGATCGTTGGAAAAGAGGGGAGAGACATTTTCACGCATCCCCGTAATTGCTACAGAGACTCTTCTTGGAAGCAGACCGACAAACTCCGGATTTTTCAAGAAAAAATTCTGCATCTCGTTGATAAGCGGGAATACTTCAATTTCACAGCTCTTGCCCACGCCGTCGTAAGGATCCGTGACAATATTTCTAATGTTGTCTCCAAAAGTCTGCCATGTGGTAAGCCCCTCCATCGTA
>WFUN01000046.1 GCA_015484905.1 Hydrogenimonas sp.
CTCATATGTTCGGCGAAATAGTCGACCATATGCTCAAGCGTGTCTACCTTGCCATAATCGTCTTCCGGTACCTCGACCCCCAACTTTTCTGCCAGCGCAGTCAGTAGATTCAAAAAATCGTACGAATCGATTTCCAGCGATTCCTGAAGATTATCTTTTTCGGGAATCTCTTCACCCTCATGTTCTGGTGCAACCTCGTATATCTCGTCTATTATCGTCTTTTTTATCTCATCTTTTGTCATAACAGTCTCTCCGGATTTTGTAGAATTTTATCGAGTTTGGACAGGAAGAATCCACCGGTTCTGCCGTCTGTCGCCCTATGATCCCCTGCCAGTGTGGCCTGAACAACTTTTCTTACCGCGATCGCATCGCCTTCTACCCACGCCATATCCATGATACGCCCAAATCCGACGATCGCGACCTGCGGCGGATAGATGACACCAAACACCTTCTCTACACCCAGATCACCGAGGTTGGTGATCGTGACGGTCTGCTGCGTAATCTCGGAACTTCGCAGCTTGCCTGAGCGTGTGCGGCCTATCAGATCGTGCAGCGCTCTCATCGTTTCATCGAGATTCATTTTATGCGCATCTATAATCGCCGGCGTTACCAACCCACCTTTGCGCATGGCGATGGCAATGCCCGGGTTGATAGCTTCGCTGACGACCGGACCGCCGTCTTTCCAGAATCCGTTGAGTTCAGGAACCTCCTGCAGCGCCATCACAACGGCACGTATCATCACTGTGGCGGGCAGAATCCGATCTTTGATACTCCGTTGTTCGTTCAAAGACTTCAGCCACTCAAGCGCGGGTGTCATGTTTATCGGAGTCGAAAGATAGTAGTGAGGAATCTCTGCGTTAGATTTGCTCATAGCCGCAGCGATTGCCAGACGCATCTTGTCGAAAGAGGGAACTTTAGCTTTTTTCGCCGCCTCTTCCACATCTTTTTCGCTGATCTTGCCCTTTACCGTTTGAGCAAGTTTTTCCAGATCTACGCCAAGCTCTTTGGCTCTTTTCCTTGCCAGGGGAGTCGCCCTGACACGGTGGGTTTCCTCTTCCTGAGGTCTCTTTGCCCCGGCGGTAGGCTTCTGAACCTCCGAAACTCCGGTTTCTCCCTTTTCACTCTGTTTCGCAGGCTTTTCGGATTCGATCTGACTGATCTCTTTTTCGATCTCCTCTTCACTCTCTCCTTCGGTGCGTATAACGGCCAGCGGAGTACCGACAGGATACTCCACTCCCTCCTTTCCGACTATCTTTTCGACAGTGCCGCCTTCGTAGACTTCCGCTTCTATCACCCCTTTACTGGTTTCGATGTCGGCGATAATATCGCCTTTTTTTACCTTGTCACCCTCTTTGACTTTCCACTCCGCCAGAACGCCAGACTCCATATCGGCGCCAAGACTTGGCATTTTATAGATACTCATGACTCCTCCATCATCTTTTTTGCCGCAGCGACGATTTTGTCGGGAGTGGGAATAGCAGCCTGCTCGAGGTGTCTCGGATAGGGGATCGGAACCTCTTCGGTGCAGACACGATACATAGGTGCATCGAGCTCGAAGAATGCCTGTTCGTTGATACGCGCCATGATCTCCGCCGAGATACTGCCGGATCTCCACCCCTCGTCTACTATCAGAACACGATGGGTCTTTTTGACCGATGCCACGATCGTCTCATCATCAAGAGGTCTTAGAGACCTAAGGTCGACAACTTCTGCTTCAATTCCCTCCTTCGCGAGCGTTTCGGCAGCTTCAAGGGCTTTGAAGAGGTTGATACCGTAGGCGAATATGGTCATATCCTTACCCTCACGCTCGACATTCGCCTTTCCGATCGGAAGCGGTTCGAGTGAGGTATCGAGAGTTCCTTTGTTGTTATACAAAAGAGCATTTTCGAATATGATTACCGGGTCTGGATCGGCAAGAGCCAGGTGAACCATATCGTGTGCATCCTGAACCGTTGCGGGGGTAAGCACCTTTATGCCCGGGATATGGGCGTACCACCCCTCCAAAGAGTGCGAATGCTGAGCCGCCAGCTGCTTGCCGGCACCCGTCGCCATACGAATAACGAGAGGCACGTTGAACTGCCCGCCGGACATATGAAGCAGATGGGAGGCGTTGTTCACAATCTGATCGAGCGCAAGAAGACTGAAGTTTACCGTCATTATCTCGATGATCGGCCGCATGCCGTTCATAGCCGCACCGATACCCATCCCCGTAAATCCCGATTCGCACAGCGGTGTATCGACGATGCGTTCCGGGCCGTACTTTTCAAGCAACCCCATGCTAACAGCGTAGCTTCCGCCATAGCGGCCGACATCTTCGCCAGCAAGAAAGACCCTTTCATCTTTTTTCATCGCATCGTCGATCGCTTTTCCGACCGCTTTGCGGTAGGTAGTCTCTTTCGCCTCGCTCATGAGGATACCTCCTGTGAATAGAGATATTTGGTGAGATCGGAAACCGGCTCCCACGTCCCTTTTTCAGCAAACGCCACCGCCTCTTCTATCGTTTTTTCGACCTCTTTTTCTATGGCATCCGCATCTATTTCAGACCAGATACCAAGCTCTTCGACCCTCTTTTTAAAAGTTACAAGCGGCCCTTTTTTCTTCCACTCTTCAACCTCCTCTTTGGTCCGGTAGAGCTCCGCATCGAACATCGAGTGGGCACGGAAACGGTAAGTCAGGCACTCCAGAAACTGCGGCCCTTTTCCTGAGCGGACATACTCTACCGCTTTGCGCGCCGCTTCATTGATCTTTATAACGTCCATACCGTCAACCTGATGGGCCTCTATACGATAACTTTTCGCTTTTTTGGCGATATTGGTCTCCGATTCGGCATATTTCAGATGGGTTCCCATGCCATAGAGATTGTTTTCACAGACGAAAAGAACAGGAAGCTGCCATAAAGCGGCAAGATTTAGAGATTCGTGAAACTCTCCTTCGGCAACGGCACCGTCACCGAAGAAACAGACCGTGACGCCTTTTCGTCCCATCCGTTTGTCAGCCAATGCAATCCCGACGGCCAGGGGCAGTCCTCCTCCGACTATGGCGTAGCCGCCGTAAAACCGAAGTTTTTTGTCGAAAAGGTGCATCGATCCGCCTCGACCGCGCGAACACCCCTCCATCTTTCCATATAACTCGGCCATCACTTTCGTCGCAGGTATCCCTCTGACAAGCGCGTGTCCATGTTCTCGGTAGGTGGCAACTACACCGTCTTGTGGCGTCAGTGCATCCATTATGCCCGTAGCGACGGCTTCTTCACCGATATAAAGGTGCAAAAACCCGCGAATCTTCTGCTCTGTATAGAGCTGGGCACTCTTCTCTTCGAACCGCCGTATCAACAGCATCTGACGGTAAAACTTCTTCGCTTTTTCCAGACTCAGTTTCATTTGACCCCCTTTTGATCAGGCTTCTTTTATAACGCCTGCCGAAGTTTGACTTCCGAAAGTTGTCAGCCGCCCTTTGCAGGGCGGAAAAGCTCTACTTTTCAAGTGTCGAGGTGTCGCCAAGAGGCAGACCGAGCTCTTGTGCCTTCAAGAGTCTTCTCATAATCTTTCCGCTGCGGGTTTTGGGAAGATTGTCGACGAACTCTATCTCTTTTGGGGCTACGGCGACGCCGAGCTTCTTGCGTCCGAATCCGATAAGTTCGCGTTTGAGATCATCGGTCGGTTCGTACCCTTCCTTGAGTGAGACAAAGGCTTTGACTTTCTGGCCGATCACGGGATCGGGCACTCCGATGACACCCACTTCGGCAACGGCCGGATGCTCCATAAGAGCGCTTTCTACTTCGAACGGCCCTACCATATGGCCCGACGTCTTGATGATATCGTCAGCCCTTCCTACAAACCAGAAGTAGCCGTCCTTGTCCATATAGGCAAGGTCACCCGAAATATACCATCCGTCCACGAACGATTTTTTATATTTCTCCTCATTGTGCAGATAGCCTCTGAACATCGAGGGCCATCCCGGTTTGAGAGCAAGATCTCCATGCTTTCCCGGTTCGGTGATGACAGTGGCGGTACCGTCATCGTTCTGTTCGACAATGGCTGCTTCTATGCCCGGAAGCGGACGTCCCATGGAACCGGGGCGTATCGTCTGGGAGATATAATTGGCGATCATGATGCCGCCGGTTTCCGTCTGCCACCAGTTGTCGTGAATCGGCAGTTTCAGCTTCTCCATGCCCCAGTAGACCGCTTCGGGGTTGAGAGGCTCGCCGACACTCTGGATCAGTCTGAGATTGGAGAGATCGTAATCTTTTAGAGGATCGACATCCAGACGCATCAGGCGTCTGATAGCTGTCGGTGCGGTATACCAGACATTGACTTTTTCATCCTGAAGTATGGAAAACCACCGCTGGGCATTGAACTCAGCCTCGTCTATGACGTTGGTTATGCCGTGCAGCCACGGCGCTATAATTCCGTAGGAGGTTCCCGTCACCCAGCCCGGATCCGCCGTACACCAGAAGATATCGTCAGGATGGAAGTCCAGTACATAATATCCGGTGGCCCAATGGGTATAGATCGCTTTGTGCACATGAATGACTCCCTTCGGCTTTCCTGTCGTACCGCTGGTAAAATGGAGCAAAGACATATCCTCCGGATCGGTCGGAAGAATTTCGAACTCTTCGGATGCCTCCTCCATCAGCCGCGGCAGTGAGAGTATTTTGTCGTCCCTGTGCTCTTTCGCATCGATCAGCAGAACATATTTAAGATCCGGAAGTTTATCGACAATTCCTGCCACTTTCTTGTCATAAAGGTGTTCTGTGGTCAGCAGTCCCTTGGCGTCTCCGCCCTCCATTCTTTGCAGAATCGGCTCCGGGCCGAACTGTGCAAAGAGCGGACACATAACGCTTCGGTTTTTCAAAATTCCCATAACACCGATATAGAGCTCTGGTACACGCGGCGAAAGAATGTAAATCCTCTCTCCCTTTTCGAAACCCAACTTTTTTATCACGTTGGCGAATCTGTTCGTCTCTTTTTTCAGATCTTCGTACGTATAGGTTTTTCTCTCTCCATTTTTGCCGTGCCATATGAGTGCCAATTTCTCTTTCAAAGAGCCGTTTGCATGGCGGTCTATCGCCTCATGAGCGATATTGAGCCCTCCGGAAGGCAGACCTTCGAAATTTTTGCCCACATCATCCCACGAGAAGCTTCTCCTGACCTCTTCGTAATCGAGGAGGTTCGGTTTGACCGGCAGTGCCCCCACATCTTTTTCGATCCATTTGTACTCCATCTCGACTCCTCCTTTTGCTCGTTAATAATCATGTATTACCAAGTAGTATAATACAATTTGGTAAACGAGAGTTTATAAAAGGATGGTTTTGATACACAACTGGCGGTTTATCGATACGAAAATCGGATCTGCAACTTGGAATATGGCTGTGGACGAGGCGCTTTTGGATGAGTTTTGCGAAGATGATCTGCCGATATTAAGACTCTACGGCTGGAAGCCTTCACTAAGTTTCGGACGCTTCTGTAAACCGGCACAGAGCGTAGACCTCTCTCTGGCCAAAAAGAGAGGGGTCTCATGTGTGCGCCGAATTACAGGCGGCGGCATCCTCGTACACGGCGGCGATCTCTCCTATTCCATCATTCTGCCTTCATCTTTTGCAAAAGAGAGAGGAGTCAAAGGAAGCTACCGCTTTTTGTGCCTTTTTTTGATACGTCTTTATGAAAAACTGGGCCTCGATGCCGGGTTCGTCACCGAGTTTAAAAAAGAGGAAAAAGAGTCGAATATCTGCCTTGCAGGAAGCGAATCGTACGATATTCTCATCGACGGTATGAAAATGGGAGGCAATGCACAGCGCCATACAAAAAAAGCCATGCTCCAGCACGGCTCGATCCCCATCCATTTCGATCGTCATTTGCTTGAGCCTCTATTTCTCGAAGATTCGGGTCTAAACGAGGCGGCATCGCTGCAAGATCTTGGAATAGATACTAACTACGACGTACTCTCCGCTCTAGTCGTAAATACATTTTGTGAAACATTCGATACGAAAGCGATACCTGATGTTTTAAACAGAGACGAAGTAAAAAGAGCCAAAGAGCTTCTGAAATACAAATATATGAGCGAAAGGTGGACACTATATGGCCAGGAGTAGATGGAGCAGGCCGGAGTGGCTTAGAAAGAGAATCTCCCTTACCGAGCTTACCGAAATGAGAAAGAGGCTGGCAAAAGGTCGAATAAACACGATCTGCGAAGAGGCGCTCTGCCCCAATATCGGAGAGTGCTTTTCGAAAAACCAGGCGACTTTTCTCATTTTGGGAAATATCTGCACCAGAGCATGTACCTTCTGCAACGTCACAAAGGGGGCGCCTCTTATGCCCGATCCGCACGAACCTTCAAATATAGCCGAAACGGTAAAAACCTTGGGCCTAAGACACGTCGTCATCACGAGCCCTACGCGCGACGATCTGCCCGATGGCGGAGCCGAGCAGTTTTGCAAAACTGTAGATGCCATCAAATCTTTCGACGACTCCATCCGTGTAGAGCTGCTGATACCTGACCTGCATGAAAAAGATGAGGCTCTCAAACTTGTAGCCGAAAGCGGGGCTGAAATCGTCGGACACAACCTCGAAACCGTGCCGCGTCTATATCATATTAGAAGGGGGGCGAAGTATGAGCGTTCGCTTAGGGTACTCGAAAAACTCCATGCGATCAATCCGAATATCGCAACGAAAAGCGGCATCATGCTCGGTCTTGGAGAGCGGGAAGAGGAGATTTTGAAACTGATGCAAGATCTGCTCGATACCGGCTGTCGGCTGCTCAGCATAGGACAGTATCTCGCTCCCTCCGATTCGCATGTTCCGGTCATAGAGTTTGTCGAGCCGGAGCGCTTCGTTTTTTTCCGCAAAGAGGGTATGAAAATGGGATTTAGCTATATCAAAAGCTCGCCCTATACACGCAGCAGCTACATGGCTCACGAGTATCTGAACGAACCGTGATCTTCTGCAGATACTAAATCAAGCAAAAGTATGAGACCGAGAGAGCCTGAATATCTACAACTATCGACTCTTTTTTATTGTTTGCCCCTATATCTGTACTCTCTAACGGCTCTTTGTTTAAAGCCCCCCATCCCCCGTACTTTTCATCTTGCGAAGAGAATATCTTTTTCCATCTTCCAGGCAGCGGTACGCCTATACGAAGATTTTCGTAGAGTGTGTCGGCGAAGTTGCATACAACAAGAATAGTCTCTTCATCTATATCGCTCTTTCTTGTGAAAACAAGGAGGTTTCGGGAGGCGTCGTTGGCCTCTATCCATTCGAAACCGGCATGCTTTTCATCGTAAAGATGCAAAGCGCGTTCTGTTTTGTATAGGGCGTTAAGATCACTGACCATCTTCTGAAGCCCTGCATGGCGCGGGTTTTGCAACAGGTGCCACTCCAGGCTCTCCTTATAGTTCCATTCGCTCCACTGAGCGAACTCTCCTCCCATGAAGAGAAGCTTTTTACCAGGATGCGCCGTCATGTAAGAAAATAGAGCGCGCAGGTTGGCAAATTTCAGATTCTCATCTCCAGGCATCTTGTTTATCAGTGAACCCTTCATATGCACCACTTCGTCGTGACTTAGAGGAAGCATGAAGTTCTCATCGAAAGCGTACCACATGCTGAATGTTATCTGGTTATGGTGGTGCTGCCTGAAAAGCGGATCTACCTTGAAATATTTGAGTGTGTCGTGCATCCACCCCATATTCCATTTGAAGCCAAAACCGAGTCCTCCCATGTAGACCGGACGCGTCACCATCGGGTAGGCCGTCGACTCTTCCGCTATCATCATTATATCTTCATATACACCATATACGCTTTCGTTCAGCTGTTTCAAAAAGGCTATGGCATCGAGATTTTCATTGCCGCCATATCTGTTTGGCAACCACTCCCCCTCTTTGCGTGCATAGTTGAGGTAGAGCATCGAAGCTACCGCATCGACTCTGATGCCGTCTATGTGATACTTTTCCAGCCAATACATGGCGCTGGAGATCAGGAAAGCGCGCACCTCGTTGCGACCGTAGTTGAAGATAGCACTGCTCCACTCCGGATGGTACCCCAGACGAGGATCCATATGTTCATAAAGGCATGTACCATCGAAATTTATCAGGCCGTGCCCGTCGGTAACAAAATGCGACGGCACCCAGTCCATTATGACCCCTATGCCATGCCTGTGCATCGTATCTACAAAATTCATGAAGTCCTGAGGTGTTCCGTAACGTGCAGTGGGTGCGAAGTAGCCTGTTACCTGGTAGCCCCAGGATCCTTCAAACGGATACTCGGTAATCGGCATGATCTCCACATGCGTGTAGTTCATCTCATTCAGGTATTTTGCAAGTTCAACGGCCGCTTCGGTATAGGTGAGTGGACGGTTCTCCTCTTCAGGTTTTCTGCGCCATGACCCCAGATGAACCTCGTAGATACTTATCGGCTTGTTGTGGCCGTTTTTCTCTCTTCGAAACTCCATCCAAGTTTCATCTTGCCAAACGTGGTCATCTATACTCCATATGCGCGAAGCGGAGTTTGGTGGTTTTTCGGCATATTTTGCATACGGATCGGCCTTTTCGAATGTTCGACCCTCGACAGAGGAGACTATATGGTACTTGTAAGTCTGGCCTATATGTGCACCCTCTATAAAACCCTCCCATATGCCCGAGTCGTCGTCGCGCAACCTCAGATGGTGCGCGGATGGGTCGTAGGAGTTGAAATCGCCCACGACGCTTACGGCGGAGGCATTCGGTGCCCATACGGCGAAATAGACTCCAAAAATACCTTTACGCTCCATGATATGCGAACCCATCTTGTCGTAAAGCTTTACATGCGTACCCTCTTTAAAAAGATATATGTCGAGTTCGCTGAAACGTGTGACATCGTAAAAAATCCTGCCCATTCCCTCACCTGTGCCTTGCCGCGAGCTTTGAATAGTATGTATTAAGATAGATATCTTCGTACGCCTCTGCCGACTGTTTCCAGTCGAATCTTGCTTCCATAGCCCTCTTTTGCATCGCTGCATAGGCATCTTTGTCATACCTGTAGGTATCGCATGCCCATTTTACAGTTGCATAGAGCGCATCCGGCGTCGCGTCGTAAAATTTGAATCCATTACCTTCACCGGTTGCCTGGTTGTAGTTGTGGATCGTATCGTCCAAACCGCCTGTAGCACGTACTATCGGAAGTGTGCCGTAACGCAGGGAGTATATCTGGTTGAGTCCGCACGGTTCGAAGAGCGACGGCATGAGAAAGAGGTCACTTCCAGCCTCTATTTTATGTGCAAGCTCTTCCGAATAGCCCACATGACACCTGAAATTGCCCGAATAGCGTGCGGCTATATCGGAAAAAAAACCTTCTGCCCACTTCTCTCCGCTTCCAAGCATTACAAACTGCGCATCAAGATGCGCAAGTTTTTCGATCGCTGCCGCGATGATGCCGATACCCTTCTGCTCGACAAAACGTCCTACGAAACCAATGAGTGGAACTTCATCTCTTTGAGGCAGTCCGAAACGTTCCTGAAGCTCCCTCTTGCACTCGACTTTGCCGGAGATATCGTCTATATCATAGTTTGCGGCGATATATCCATCGGTCGCGGGATTCCACTCTGAGTAGTCGACTCCGTTTACTATCCCATACAGCTTGTGTGAGTGGGCTCTTATATGGCCGTCGAGACCGAAACCGTACTCTGGAGTCTGGATCTGTGCGGCATACTTTCTGCTGACGGTGGTCACTGCATCGGCGGCGGCAATGCCCCCTTTTAAAAAGTTCATACCGTCCATCGCTTCGAGTTCATGGGGGTTGAAGTGCTCCCAGCCCACTTCGGCCACATCGACCGCACCTTTGAAAAAATGTCCCTGGTGCTGAAGATTGTGTATGGTAAGGACTGAAACGGTATCTTTAAAGAGTCCGTCGAATGAATAACGGGTTTTTAGAAGTAGAGGCGCAAGAGCGGTATGCCAATCGTTGCAGTGGATGATATCGGGTGAGAAATCTATCTTTTTTGCCACTTCGAAAGCGGCTTTTGTTAAAAATATGAACCTGTTGTCGTTATCTTCATAACTGAACCCATCCTCGTCGGCATAGAGTCCGGAACGTCCGAAGAAGGCTTCGTAGTCGATAAAAAAGACCTCTACACCGCTGCCTGGTATGACGTTTTTGTATAGACCAGCCCAAAGGGTCCCCATGGGACCCATGGAGACTCCAAGAGGTCCGGGGAGATGCTCCAGAGCTGTGCGATCTATGGCGTAATAGCGCGGCATTATTACCTTTACATTGTGCCCAAGTCCGCTTAACGCCTTGGGAAGTGCACCGGCGACATCCGCCAGCCCTCCGGTCTTTGCGAACGGAACGGCTTCCGATGCGATAAAAAGAATATTCAACCCCTTTTTCATCTCTCCCCTTTCACACCTCTTTTATTGTAGTCATTGTATCCAACAGCAGCTTTGCCCCTTCCAAAGAGGCGTTTTGCAAACGGCTCATGACGACTTCAAGACCATTGCAGCTCGCTTGCAGCGCATAATCGCCTACCCTTTTTTCAACCTCTTTTACGACAATTGGGTTGTGTTTTACGACGCCGCCCCCAAGAACAAGAGTCCTTGGGTTAATAAGAGTTACTATGGTGGCCGATGCCCAAACCAGCGCTTCCACATAGTTGGTCGCAATCTCGAAGCACTCGGCTCTTTGGGAGTCAAGCAGTAGTCCAAGATCAGGATCGCCTTCGCATCCATAGTATCTCATCCACTTCTTTATACCGCTGCCGGAAGCGTAGAGCTCTATACAGTTATCTTTTCCACAGCCGCACCGAAGTGGCGTCTTTTTGTAAGGGATATGCCCTATCTCGCCTGCCATGCCACGCCATCCCCGCACTATTTCGCCATTTGATACGATACCACACCCAAGCCCTGTACCAGAGTATATGGCCGCCAGCTCCCTTTCGTTCCAATAGACCGACTCCGCCAGCGCCGCACAGTTGAGATCGTTTTCTATTTTCAGGGGAATACCGAAAACGTTCTCTATGAAGTTTTCGATTTCGGGCTCGTCTATATCTATGTTGGGAGCTGAAAGTATGACCCCTTCGTTGACCTGTCCCGCGAAAGAGACCGCCACAGCGTCGATATCGGGATACTTCTTGAGCAAAGAGGTGACAAATGCACAGAGCTCTGTCTCTTTGGACAGCACCCTCCCGCAGGCCTCCTCTTCGCCTATTATCTCGTATCTTATCCACGTCCCTCCGGCATCTATGGCAAGACGACTCATATGAGACTCCTGTAAAGCTTGAGATAGCGGCTTGCACACCTTTTTATTGAAAAGTCGCACTTCATATCGAACTCCCTGACTCTATGCATCTGCGAGCTCTTTCCGTAGAGCGAAAGAGCTTCGTCTACCGCTTCGATAAAACTATCCCCGTCCATCTTTTCGAAAGTAAAACCAAGGCCGCACGCAGGTGCTGCAGAGAATACCGGATGGACTGTATCCCGCAAGCCTCCTACGGCGTGCACAACGGGTATCGTGCCGTATCTCATAGCTATCATCTGGTTCAGGCCGCACGGCTCGAAACGCGATGGCATCAGCAAAAAATCTGCGGCCGCATACATGCGGTGGGAGAGCTCTTCATCATACCCGAACCAAACTTTAATATTTGGATACTTTTCGCCTACTCTCTCAAGAGTTTCGCGATACTCTCTCTCTCCCTCTCCGAGTATGGCGAGCATAAGCGGATACTCTGCCAGGCGCGACGCAGATTCTGTAATGAGTTCGATGCCCTTTTGCTCCGTGAAACGACCTATGAATATAAACAGCGGCCATTCATATTTATCCATATCAAAGCCTGCTTCTTTTAAAAAGTCTCTTTTGCAACGCTGCTTTGGCTCGATGTTTTCCAAGTCGTAGTTCACCGGAATAGACGAGTCGGTCGCAGGATCGAAAAGAGTCGTATCTATTCCATTGAGTATCCCTTTTAGCCTGTCGTTGTGCTTTCGTAAAAAACCGTCAAGTCCGCATCCGAATTCAGGCTTTTGAATCTCTACGGCATAGCTGGGACTCACAGTCGTTACGATATCGGCATG
Organism: Hydrogenimonas sp.; assembly: GCA_015484905.1. Taxonomy (GTDB): domain Bacteria; phylum Campylobacterota; class Campylobacteria; order Campylobacterales; family Hydrogenimonadaceae; genus Hydrogenimonas. The sequence continues at coordinate 12,032 of WFUN01000046.1, forward strand.
TGCGATACCACCCTTCATCCAGTTAACTCTGCCGAAAAACTCCAGCTCTTCCATATTGAAGTGTCTTTTTGCGATTCCGCATCTTTTTATGCATCTACTTTCAAAAATACCCTGGTATGCCAGATTGTGTATCGTGAAAACGGTTTTCACTCTCACTCCGGCATCGTGTGCAAGCATCGGGACCAGTGCCGTATGCCAGTCGTTTATATGAAGAAGCTTGAAAGAGTGTCTTCTTGCCAGCTCTACGATGGCGTAAGAGAATATGGCAAAGCGTAAGTCATTGTCTTCGTATCCTTCGCCGGGAGGGCCGTAGAGATGGTCACGGTCGCAAAGAACAGGGTTATATACAAAAACCGCTTTCGACGCTTCAGTGCCTCCAGTGAATATCTCCACATCGTATTTTTGGCCGCCGAACCCGAGAACGAAATGCTCTCCAGTAGGACGTATACCGTAGAGCTCTTTGTCGATGAAGCGGTATAGAGGCGTAACCACTATAATATCTTCTTCCTCTTCGCGAAGCGCTTTGGGAAGAGCATAGGCGATATCAGCGAGCCCTCCGCTCTTGGCGAAAGGGAAGATTTCGGCCGCGGCAAAAAGTATCTTCATTCAGACTCCTCCAAACTCTCTCTCAAAAGCGATGTGGCCTCTTCCGGCACAACAGGGTTTATCTGCATACCGCTGTCAAGTTCGAACCCTCCAAGCCTGTAAAGGCGCGGCACTATACGTATACCGAATCTCCATATTTTTGGAATATCGTTATAAAACATTTCGGTCGATGGGTTTTTTTGCAGTGGAGGAGTATTGAGAGTGATATTGAAGTCGAAATCACCAAGCTGTCTATAAAGAGTTGCAATGATTTTTTTAATAAGAGAGGCCAACTCATGAAGATCGGAATCGTTAAATCCACCCAGGTCACTTACCGGCTTTTTTGAAAAAATAGCCGTTTCAAATGCGAAAGCTGAAGCGTATGGGCAAAAAGCTATAAAAGATGGGCTATCTGCAACTGTGCGTTTTTTCTCCTCAATTTCAGAAGAGATAAGCGCTTCGAAAATACTCTGAGAGTGTCTGTCGAAAAATTTTTTTGCATGTTGCAGCCGTTTTAAAGAGTCAATTGATGGTACCGGTAGCGCAATCAACTGCGTATGAGGATGCTGCTGCGTAGAGGCTGCATAATGGCCATGGTTTTTAAACAGGCTTATATAAACGAGACGCACATCGTTTTTAAGATCGTTCAGACGTGCTCGCATGGTATAAAGCCAATTGAAATACTCCTGTTTGCTCCATTCGTCCATTCTAAGCAGATGGCGCGGAGTATCGACTATAATCTCATGGGCTCCGAAACCGTCCCACACTCTGTATACTCCGTAATCGTCTCTGTTCCATCGTGCTTCGATCTTCACCGCTTTGTAAAGATTTGGAATTACCCGTGTTTTCCATCCGGGAGAGTTTGGCTCATTCTCCCGCATCGCAAAAATCTCGGATGGGGTCATGGATTCTTGTCCGACACAAAATGGACATTGTCTGATTTTTTTTCTTCTGTTATTGGATTTACTTTTGTAACAGTCTGGACGATGCAGCCTCTCCGGCGCAATAATCGAATACTCATCCAGAATCGGATCGTAACGTATCTCAGACATCAGATACCTTCAAGGAACCTGTTATAGAGAGTTTTTTCGAAAAAGGCAATACGACAATAAGGCTCATGCCCTGTACCATCAACTCAAAACCCTCTTCACTCTGAGAAACGGTCTGAAGCTGAGTTGAAATCAAAGAGAAAAAATGGTCCATTTCAAATCTCAAAACTCTATCTGTGTATCTGTCTTCGATTTCAAAGGAGCGTATTTCATGACATGTACAGGCTCCAAAAGGTTTGTTTTCAAACAACAGATCATCGAGATTGGCAAAATGGAGGTTCATCTCTATTCCATATTCATAAATATGAGGGCTGTCGCTCTCGATATCGATTGAAAAATCAAAACCGTTGTCTTTAAAATCGTACTTTTTTTTCAAAAGTGTATCGAACTTCCTATAATCGTATATTCCTCCTTCTCTTTTGAAGATGACGGAATAGTCTTTTATTTCTGTTTCGAAAGGCTGGTTGGCGAAATCTGAAAACTCTTTGAAGCTGCATTTGCGAAATGTATCAAAATCGAGAGAATGATCGCTTATATGGTCTATGAAAGAGTTTTTTATATACCAGTCGTATACAAGCGCTTCACGAACCGTTTCATCGATACTGTGTGCGGCATTGTGAATCGTGCTTATACCCTCTTCTTCAGATCTTGTCTCCACTCTATCTGCAGCGTTTTCAAACAACTTTTCATGATACGCTTCTTTTCTGCGCGTTAGGACATTTTGAAAATTGAAAAGGTTTTTTCTGTCACAAAACTCTATAAGCTGCCCTCCATAGCGGCTGTCAAATCTCAACAAAACATCCTTTCCGACCCATTTTACCTCTTCATAGCCATTCATATCCATATCTGCACATTCAACGACTCTTAAATCACGATAACGTATATTTTCGCATTCGATCAGATATCGGTAGGCATTGTCACGAAGATTTGGCAGATAAAGGCCTCCGAATACTCCATGCCAGAAGACGTCGTTCGTCTGAAGCTTATAGAGTGCATCGGTATATTCCGGTGTATCTATAGCCTCTTTGGAACATTCGAGCATCCGTTTGTGAAGACGGTTGGACTCCTCGTATTTGACAAAGAAGTTTTTCCATATCCCCCCCTTTAAAAACTTGATTCCCTCATTATTGAAACGCTCTTCTCCGATTTCGTCTCTCAATCTCTCCAGGGCCAGTGCATCATCCGCTTTCAAGCTCCACTCACCCATTTCATAATAAGATACACTCGGAAGATAAGCAATCCCCTTTGCACGCCTTTGTGAAAGATAGTCACCGAAAAGAGACGTTACGATACCATCATCTTCAAGGACGGTTTCGACAAACCGCTTCAGCCACCCCTTTTTATAGACCCACTCGTTTGTGCCGGGCCACATTCCGAACTTTTCGGCATCGTCAAAAATAATAGCGGCACCATCCTCTAACGCCGACTCTTTTATAGTTTCCATAACCGTTTCAACAGGTTTGAATGGTATCGCGTATCTCAAACTCTTGGATATGGGAAACAAAGCCACTTTTACACCCTCTTCTTCGTTTAAAAAAAATCCATTCAGATTATCCTTGTCGAAACCGGCGGCGATAAAATGATAATCATCTACAAGCACATATTCAACTCCCGTTTTTGCAATATCCGAAACAAGACCCGACTCCCATACTCTTTCGGTCAGCCAAAGTCCTTTGGGGTGCTGTGAAAACTTTTTAACGATCGTTTCGGAAAGCCTCTTTATCTGTGCCAGACGATCACATGAAGGGATGGAGCCCAATACAGGCTCGTAAAATCCGGCGGTAAGATACTCTACTACGCCTTCATCGGCCAGGGCCTTCATATCGGCAAAAAGTTCAGGATAGTCTCTCTCTATCTTCAATAAAAGCCAGCCGCTGCAGTGGACATTGAAACAAAACTCCGGGTATTTGCGCATAGTAGCGAAAAATGGAGCATAGCAGCTCTCTACCGCCCGGTATACAGCTTCATCGAAATTGTCTACAGGCTGATGCATATGCACTCCAAATAGGAGACTCTTTTTCTGTTTTCCCATAATCAGATCCTTGGATTACTTTTGCATAACACCGGTTTTTCACACAAACCAGTTTTCGCTGTAGTCATCGTCCAGATCGATATACAGCTCGTAAACTCCCGGCAGTGTCTGCACTACTCTCTTCTTTATCTCTATCTCGATACGCAGCAGTATGGTTCTGGCTCCCGTAAAGCTACGTTTGTCAATCGAGATTTCCACGATGGTATCGATAGCCGCTTTTACATCTCCTCTTTTTGGAAGATGCTCCGTATCAAGAACTATTGGCTCATCTTCTATATCGGTGTAGATTATGACGGCACTCTCTCTTTTAAGCTTTTGAATAGTGCCATCGAAACGTAGATATATATGCCTTTCATCCTGTCCCCAATAAAGCTTTTCAATCGGACCTCTTGCCGCTTCCATCGTGGAAAAAGCGGCGCTTTCATCGATCATTCCACTTCCAAGCCATTCGAAAAACGAACTAACCTTTCCATCTATAACAGGATGGATCGGAAACTTTGGCTCACTTATGAGTGAGCGAAGATTTTGATCCGGAACGATCGGTCTGAAGAGGTCGGTCGGTACAGCTAATTTCATGAGTTTGTAAATCTCTATCAAATGACTTCTAAAAAGCCGGTCGAAGTCATCTGCATACTCTGTATGGTGATCATCTCCATACCACCAGAACCAGTCTGAACATTCGCAGACAAGAAAATGGTGCTCTATCTTCTCTTTTGCCTCCCTCGAAAGCTCATCTTTGTGGTGGAAGTAGTCCGTCTTTGTCTGAAACAGCAGTTCCCACGCCGCATTTTTCTGTGGATGTCCGACCCATGTATCGAAATTTCCGTTTATCCAGGAACCAGGATGAAGTCTTTTCAAAGAGAGGGCTTTTTCTTCTGCCACTTCATCCATCGTCATCGTTTGACACCACTTCGTCTCTTCAATCTTCGAGTAGAGATTTTCAAAAAAGTCACGCCCGTTGTTTTTATAAAACTCCCAGGCATTTTCGCCATCGAGAATTACAGAGACAAACGGCTCTTTTCCGCTTTTTTCGATGGTTTCGAGTCTCGATATAAAGTCATCAGCCGCTCTATCCGCCTCTTTGAATCTGTATGTAAAACCTATCAGATCACTGAGAAAGTGGTCCCTGAACAAAACTCTGACTCCTTCAAAACTGTATGGAAAATAGAGATTTTTTCTATTATCCGTATTCAAAGAGCGAAAAAGTATCTCCTCGTCAGTTGCAATCCACTCTATGCCATATTTGCTATAGAGCCGAACACTCTTTTCGTCGACCGCCCCTTCCGCGGGCCAGAAACCTTTTGCCGTTGTGCCGAATCTCTCTTCATAAAGAGCTATGGCTCTTACAATCTGCTCCTCGGCATCCTCCAAAAGAGGCATATGGTTCGATGGTATTGCGGTTTTTGGATTGGAAACGACCGCATTTTTCATATCTATAAGAAGAGGTAAAATAGGATGGTTCATCGGTGTGGTGGATATCGAAACGAGACCACGATCTTGCAGCTCGGCATAAAAAGGCAATATTTTCGGTATGAAGCCGATCAGAGCATCGACAAGCTCTCTTTTATCGGCCGAATCAAACCCTTTTGCCTTATCCAGTAGCCTTTTTACAATTTCTTCATTCTCTCTTAGGTAGTTTCCGCACCATGAAAGCAAAAAGAGTACTTCCAGCTCCAGAAGCTCACAATCTCTCAAAACGGAACGTTCAAAAAGTTCCGCAAAACGTGAAAGAGGCTTTATCATCGTATCGAAACGGCTGCTTTTACAGATTTTTATCACCCATTCACGCTCATTTGTTCCAAGTTCGTGCGACTCTTTGCACAAGAGTGTCAAAAAACGATCACACTCTACTCCCATCTTTTCATAGAGCATCAGCTGTTCAATCAATGGAGGTGTAAGATTGAAAGTAGCTTTTATATTTTTATGTTGTGAAAGCAACCAAGGCATTTCGTAGTAATCTTTAATCGCATGCAAAAAGACCCATGGCATTTTCATAACACCATCGCTTCCTCTGTAATCGGGTTGATGCATGTGCCATAAAAATGCGAGCTTCAACATAATCAGTTCGTTTTCATCCACTTATCTATCATGCTTCTGTAGCAGTCATGCAGTTTTTTTCCTCTTTTGGGGTCAAGAGCCTGAATATAAAAATTCAGATGCTCGCTGTATTGATCCGGAATCATTAAAATCCAGTCGGTCTCATTCTCCCAAATCTTGACTCCATCCACACTTGAAGATTTTTTCCCTTTCGCGTACTCGAGAAATTTTCGCATCATTTTTCCCTTCATGGATTGAGGACAGGGTATACGGCAGATATGGAAGTAAAAATGTGTCATCTCTTTCGCAACTTCCGAGAGGCGAACTTCGTGACGCGTAAGAAGCTCCATTATTTTAAGACTTGCGTACATAGCGTCACGATACATGGAAAACTCGGTAAAAGCGTAATTTCCATCGATCGTGGCGATAAGATCGTAACGTTTGAGCGTAGAGATTTTGAAATTGGAATATTTCCCACGTTTTATAGATAGATTGGAGTAAGACTCATCCATAAGATCTGGAGCCCAGGTAGGCAGAAACACTTTTAATTTCGTCTGTCTGTGTTCCGCCTCCATATTCATAAGCTCCAAAACAGCATTCAGTGCTTCAACTTTGTTCAGCACATCTCCTTTGTCCGTAATAAGTGACAGCCGCTGACCGTGAGGATATATCAAAATACCCATATCCAACCCAAGACCGGTCACTATACGGGAAAGATCTTCTTTCAATTTTGTCTTTATATTGTGAATACTCGAAAGTTTTCTTGTGTTTGTATAGGCATTGAGCATTATGTTATCTATCTGAAGGTCGGTCATAATGTTGGGGAAAACGTCTTTTGTGATACCAAATGTCAGGTCGATGGCCACTCTGAAGCCACGATTTTTGATAATTTTATGATCGATTGTCTTCTCAAGCGCATCTTTATATGATTTGCAACTGTTTAACTGATAAAGATGACTGTCATGAATCGTTCCTATATTGTTGTAACCTACGCGTCGAAAATCCTCTTTAAAGAAGGTCTTTTCAATATTTTTTGCGGAGTTGGCATCGATTCTGAGCCCCTCTTCACTATAAAGAGTGATTTCCACATCTGCCGGATCTACAAGATTTTTCCTAAAGTGCACTCCTCCCAATAGTGCGGAGTCGTGGGCCAGATTGTAACGGAGCACCGAAGGAGGTACAGCCCTCAAATCCACCACATCCACTCCTGCAGCCAACAGCCCACCTACAAATGCCCGCTTTATCATACGCGAACCCTTGTCGTAATCCCTACCTACAAGTATGCGGCTGCCTGCCGGAAATTGTGAACCGAACGCTTCGCCGATCTTGCATGCCATCTCACAACTTATTTCGATATTGCTTTTTCCGGTTATACTTCCATTTTCAAAAATCGTATTACGATAGCGGCTTCCCCAGACAATGTTGTTGTTGACGATTGCTGCCGGCTCGATCTTCTTTTCCGGCCATACGGTAATGTCCTGTTCGAAATGGGCCAGCTTGCCTACTTCACACCCCTCCGCCAATATCAGCCCGGCTTTGGCCACGACACCGTCTCCGATCCTGTTTTCGTCACAAATAACGCTGTTATCGAGTATGACCTTTTTTCCTATCTCTATATCGTGCCACAAAACTGAATTGCGAATGCGGCATTCGTTGCCTATAGTGACATTGTCCCCTATGGCTACATTGTGCAGGCGCGTCCGTTTTCCAATTATGACGTTATCACCGATTACAACCGTATCTATAATCTCCACTTCCGGTCCTATTTCACTCTCTCCTGTCAGATAGAGCGTCCCATCGGGATAGTCGATTTTTTTACCCGGAATCTTAAAATTCAGTCTATGATTGAAAATATCATCGTGCACCTCCCGATAACTTTCGGGGTTTCCCACATCCTGCCAGTAACCGACCGCATCGTAACCTATGATATCAATGCCCTCTTGCATAAGAAACGGAAAAAGATCTTTAGCAAAATCGTAATTCTCGCCCAGAGGTATATATTTCAGAATTTCCGGCTCAATTATGTATATTCCCGTATTGATGGTATCACTGAAAACTTCGCCCCAGCTTGGCTTTTCGAGAAACTTCTCTATCTTTCCATTTTCATCTGTAATGACCACTCCAAACTGCAGAGGATTTTCAACCGATGTCAGTGTGATTGTGAGCTTTGATTCTCTTTTTTTGTGAAACTCGACAATCTTTTTGAAATCGAAGTCGGTGACCAAATCCCCACTTACGATAATGAAAGTAGTATCCAGATACTCTCTTGCAAACCCTACCGCTCCCGCTGTACCATAATCGGCATCCGGAAGGACATATTCTATTTTTATACCTCTGTCACTTCCGTCACCAAAATAGTTTTTTATGATATCGGCTTTGAAATATAGCAATATTATGAACTCTTTGATCCCTATATCGATCAAACTGTTCATTGTATGCTCCATCATCGGGAGGTTTACGATAGGAAGCATCGGTTTTGGTATTGCATGAGTAAGCGGCTGTATACGGGTTCCAAATCCTCCTGCCATAACGACCGCTTTTATCTTTTTCGACATCAAACTCTCCTTTTTTCTCTATATACCATCCTTGTGTGTAAATCACGTGTAAATCAGGTCTTTAAAACCGAGTTCATGCTTCCAAACGGAGTACCTACCGTCTGAAGAGTTTCATCATGGATCCAGTCGCCTTTGTCCGTAAGATATCCAAACTCGAAACTGGCGTCGGATGGAAGAATTTTGACGATATAAAAGTCTCCATTCTTTTTACGCTTCATAGGCTCGGGATTCCAGCCGTTCCAGCTACCTTTGATCTGTATTGCTTCAAAACTATTGCCATCGACGGTAAATGTCACCCACGCCCTTTTTCCTCTTTTCGATATTTTTACCACGATTTCTCCTTTTTTCCGTTACTGTTTTATTATAACCAATTTCATTCACAATCAGTCAAGAAGATTGAGCATACCAAGAAGCTCTGGGTCTATCCTATATTTACGCTCGACGACCTCCTCTATCTCCCTCATTCCATACCGGCCATGTTCTATAACCATCACTTTGTTGGAATTTTTTGATCCAAGAAGATGGTCTACCGCGCGAACCGTGAACTCGAAAGCAAGCATACGGTCATTTACGGTCGGACTGCCTCCGCGCTGTATGTGACCTAAAACCGTAATCCTTGTCTCCATACCGATCTCCTTTTCCAGCCACCTTGCAAGTTCAGCCGTCATCTTTGTGCCTTCCGAAACAATGGAGAGAATGTAATTTCTACCTTCGGCAATCTCTTTTTTTAAATGCTTCAGGGCAACACTTTTATTGAATTCGGCTTCCGGTATAAGACAAATTTCAGCTCCGCTGGTAATAGCCGATACAGCTGCGAGATAACCGCATTCACGCCCCATGACCTCCACAACAAACGCTCTGCTGAATGTCGATGCAGTATCTCTGATTTTATCCAGAGCGTCTCTTATGACATTGAGTGCAGTATCTACCCCTATACAGGTGTCTGTGCCATATATATCGTTATCGATCGTAGTGGGAATACCGACGAAATTGAGCTCAAATTCGCTGCTCAGTCTATCCATCGCACGAAACGACCCGTCTCCTCCAAGCATGACAAGTCCGCTGATATCATGTTTTCGAAGATTTTCGTATGCCTTTTTCCTGTATTCGTATTCGTAGAAACGTTTGGAGCGTGAAGATCTGATAATGGCTCCTCCTCTATGGACAATACCGGCAACATCCTTGTGTTTGGCAGGTGAAATCTGGCCATCTATAAGTCCATCGAGCCCATTGAACACAAAATATGGAGTCTCCCCTTTTTCGTATACGTAGTCGACAAACTTTTTGATAGCCGGATTCATACCCGGCGCATCCCCTCCCGAACAGATGATCGCCAATGACATACGCCCTCCTTCTCTCCCAGAATAGTATAATGTTAACACACATTGGTAAACAGAGGAGTTTTTCATGCATCCAAAAGCAAAGATAGTGGCAACGCTCGGCCCTTCGACCAACAATGTCGAGATGATCGGCGCTTTGATAGATGCCGGAGTAGACATATTCCGTATCAATTTTTCGTACGGTACATACGATGAGCACACCGAGACCATTAACAATGTAAGAAGAATCGCTGAAGAAAAAGATAAGCTGGTGGCGATACTGCAGGATATTTGCGGTCCCAAAATCAGAATAAGAGGACTGGACAAACGGATGGACGTCGAGAGAGGAGAGAGACTCTTAATGTCCAAACATCCTTCCAAAGAGGCTTTTTCCATAACTCATCCGGAGCTGATAGATTCGATGATGGAAGGAGAAGACATATTTTTTGCAGACGGGACAGTTCATGCTCGTATCATAGACAAAAATGAGAGCTCCTTGACTCTTGAGATATTGACGCCCGGTACTTTGGCCGAAGGAAAGGGAGTAAATCTGCCGGACACCATACTATCACTCGGTGCACTTACCGACAAAGACAGAAAAGATCTGCAGTTTGGTGCAAAAATTGGAGTGGATTTCGTAGCAATCTCTTTTGTGAGTCATGAAAACGATATAAAGGAAGCGAGAAGAATTGTCAAAGAATCTGGTGGCGACCCCTGGATAATAGCCAAAATAGAGAGAAAAAATGCACTTGAAAGGATAGATCCCATTATCGATTCAAGCGATGCAATAATGGTTGCCAGAGGAGATCTTGGAGCGGAAGTCGGGTTTTTCAGAGTTCCTCTGCTTCAAAAAGATATCATACAAAAGTGCAACTGCAAAGCAAAACCGGTTATAACGGCTACACAGATGCTTACCTCGATGGTCGATTCTCCCTACCCCACAAGAGCGGAAGTGTCGGATATAGCGAATGCGGTGCTGGATGGAACGGATGCCGTTATGCTTTCTGATGAAACCGCGGTAGGAGAGTATCCTTTAAAAGCGGTGGGTGTGCTCAAAAAAACCATAATACAGACACAAGAGAGCTGTGAACTTCACGGCAAAAGAGAGCCCGGCACAAGAGAGGCATTTCCTTATGCCGCAGCTGAAATGTCAAAATTGATACCGTGCGAATTTCTCGCGGCACTTACACTCTCCGGATATACAGTTCGGCATTTGAGCAGATTCAGACCACAAAAAAACATATACGCAATCACCACCAATCCCTCTTTGGTCAGAAAAACGACCATTATCTGGGGCGTTGTGAAGTGTGTCGCCATAAAGGATTTTAAAAACGAAAAAGAGCTTACGCTTAAATTTTTGAAAGAGGCGGGTTTGGGCCCGTCCGCTTTTATCCTTGTAACAGGATATCTCGGCGAAAAGATTTTTCAGGGAAAAAGCGTCAGGTATATAAATCGTTGCGATATTCAGCCCGATATGAAATCGTAAAGCTTTTCATAATATTCGTCGACCATTCTGGATGAACTGAAATAGGCGATTATGTCGTTCATTCCATTTTTTGCAATGGTAAGCCATGCTTTTTCGTCATCGTAATACATGGGTATAATGGTTTTTTCCAGCTTTTCCATCATGGTAAGATAATCTTGCCGATCGATCTCCTCTATACGCAATGAAGTGTCTGCATGAGGTATAGTAAAAGAGTTTATGCCATCTTTTTGAAACTCGGCATGCCAACCGTCATCGACTGAAAAGTGGATAGAAGCATTGACTCCGGCGCTCATGCCACTGGTTCCGCTCGCTTCGCGCCCCCATCTGGGTGTATTCAGCCATAAGTCGCTTCCTTGTTTGAGCATCTTTGAAAGACGGAGTTCATAACCGGTAAGAACCGCGACATTTTTGAACTCCCTGCTCATCATCACAAGGTCATTGAACATCTGTATGGCGCGATAATCCAAAGGATAAGGCTTTCCGGCCCAAATAATCTGTACAGGCCTATCTTTATTGGATATCAGTTCTCTGAATCTTTCCATATCGTATGTAAGCAGACGGGGCCGTTTGTATTCCGCAAATCTCCTCGCCCAGACGATCGTCAGAATATCAGGATCGAAAAGCTTCCCTGTCTGGTGTGCAACTTCTTCAAAAAGTTTTCGTTTAAGATGTTTCTTTCTTCCTACAAGCTGATAGTCTTCATGCTCCTGCATCCAGCTAAGAAGCTGCTTGTCGGCCCAGTAACGCATATTTTGAGCATTTGTAATGCTTATAATTTCGCATTTGCCGTCTATATGTTTCCACATCTCGTTTGCAACTTTTTCATGTATCTTTGAAACTGCGTTTGCCCGTTTGGAAGTTTTCAACGCTCCTATCGTCAAAGAGAAATTCCTATCGTAATAATCGAGCTTCTTTTGAATCTCTGTAGCAGCCATCCCATTGAAAAACCCCATTTGATCGAGAAGGTGGACATCGTGCTCTTCGTTACCGGCCATCTCCGGTGTATGAGTTGTAAAGACGACATGCTTTTTAAGCTCGTCCATCTGCGGATATTTTTTCATCAGCTCGAAAACAAGAGGAAGTGAATGACCTTCGTTCATATGGTATATGTCAATCTCTATTCCCATTGCATCGAGCACTTTTACGCCCCCTATGCCGAGAACTATTTCCTGGGCAATTCTCGTCTCTTCATTGGCATCATAGAGTTTATGACTGATGGTTCTTGAAAGATGGTCGTTTTCAAAACAGTCGGTCGAAAGAAGAACAACCGGAGCCGTATCGAATGTGGAAGCCGGCAGAAGATAAGCCTTTACGACTACAGGCTTGCCGTTTATGAATACTTCAACTTTTACTCCTGTCTCTTCGATAAAATAGTAGAACTTTCGACGGTACTCGATTTTTAGAGTGTTGTCTTCGTGACGCCCCTGATCGTAATATCCATAACTCCAGAGCATCCCGACTCCTATTGTATGCTGCCTTCTGTCGTTCGCACTGCGCATATGCGACCCGGCCAGAAATCCAAGACCTCCGGAGTAGGTTTTCAATGCCTGATCGATGGCAAATTCCATAGAAAAATATGCCACTTTCGTCTTATATTTTTCATCTATTGCATAAGAAAAGAGATCCATCTGTTTCAAACCTTTTGAAATTTTTTCACCAATATACGTTTGCCCATTTCGACGCCGGGCTGATTATAGGTATCGATATGCAGCATCGCACCGGTCAGCGAGGTCAAAAGCTCATAATACAAGACAAGCTCTCCCAGATTGGCTTCGTTAATCCTATCGAGAGTGATGGAGTCTACCGGTATTCCTTCGGAAACCATGCTCTCAAATGTCGCATCGCACTCGGCATTTATAAGTTCGTTGAATGTACGACCATTGACATAGTCACATTTATCAA
>WFUN01000047.1 GCA_015484905.1 Hydrogenimonas sp.
GCTTATATCTATTTCATCTTCGAGCGTAAGAGTTACCGACATGGGAGCGTAAGCCTCTTGTGTGGTTGCAAGAGCCTCATCTGAAGTGTCGATATCTGCGCAAGGCAGAACGATCTGTTTGATTCGGCTTTTTTTGCCGGACGGCAGAACAGTTATCTCTTCTCCTCTTTTGATAATGCCGCTTGCTATAGTGCCGGAAAAACCTCTGAAGTCCGGATTTGGCCTGTTGACATACTGTACCGGAAATCTGAAGTCTTTGAGATTGATATCGTTTGCAATCTCCACGGTATCGAGAAACTCCAAAAGAGGCTTACTTTCATACCAGGGCATATTTTCGCTTTTTTGGACAACATTGTCTCCTTTTAGAGCGGATAGTGGAATAAAATCCAGTGTCGCAGAGAGATCTTCTTGGCTGCCGACATCATTATAGAGACTTTTTTTCAGTTTTGTGAACATCTCTTCAAAATTTTCTCTTATATTGTCGAACACATCTTTGGAATAGTTTACGATATCCATTTTGTTTATAGCGACCACGATATGTCTGATCCCAAGCAACGATACGATATAGGCATGTCTTCTGGTCTGTGTCAAAACACCCTTTCTGGCATCGATCAGAATTATTGCCAGGTTGGCGGTACTGGCGCCGGTGACCATATTTCTCGTATACTGTTCATGTCCTGGTGTGTCCGCTATTATGTATTTTCGTCTGTCCGTTGCAAAGAATCTATACGCTACATCGATGGTGATGCCCTGTTCACGTTCACTCTGCAAGCCGTCTATGAGCAGGGCGAAATCTATCTCTTCGCCTGTTGTACCGAACTTTTTACTCTCTTTTTTTACAGCGCTTAGCTGATCTTCGAGTACTGTCTTGCTGTCGTAAAGGAGTCTTCCTATGAGTGTGCTTTTGCCATCGTCTACGCTTCCACATGTAATGAATCGCAATAGTTCTTTGTTTTCATGCTCTTTAAGATATTTTTCTATATTTTTCGCTATCAGGTTTTTACTCATGCTATTTTCCTTTTCATACCTTAAAAGTATCCTTCGATTTTTTTCTTCTCCATACTGCCTTCCTGGTCTTTGTCAATCACTCTTCCTTCTCTCTCACTGGTACGTGAAAGCAGCATTTCCTGAATAACTTCAGGCAAAGTGGAAGCGTTTGACTCTACGGCACCTGTAAGCGGATAGCATCCAAGTGTTCTGAAACGGACCTTTTGCATTTTGGCTTTTTTTCTCAACTCTTCCGGCATGCGTTCATCGTCTACCATGATTTTTGTTCCGTCTATTTCTACGACCGGGCGCTCTTTTGCAAAATAGAGTGGAACAATAGGAATCTTTTCGAGATAGATATATTGCCAGATATCCAATTCAGTCCAGTTGCTCAACGGAAAGACTCTTACACTCTCTCCTTTGTTGATACGGGTGTTATAGATGTTCCAAAGCTCCGGACGCTGATTTTTGGGATCCCATCTATGAAATTTGTCTCTAAATGAAAATATTCGCTCTTTTGCTCTGCTTTTCTCTTCATCTCGTCTCGCTCCTCCAATGACTGCGTCGTAACCTCCTTTATTGAGTGCCTGTTTCAACGCTTCGGTCTTCATGATATCAGTATGGAGTTTGCTTCCGTGTATAAATGGATTGATGTCCATCTTTTTGCCTTCAGGGTTTGAGTGAACTATCAGATCAACACCAAGCTCTTTGACCCTTTTGTCTCTAAAATCGATCATCTCTTTAAATTTCCAAAGCGTATCTACGTGCAGCAGTGGAAATGGAGGTTTGCCAGGATAGAAAGCTTTCATGGCAAGATGAAGCATTACCGAACTATCTTTTCCTATACTGTACATCATGACAGGGTTTTCAAATTCGGATGCTACCTCTCTTAATATATGAATGGACTCCGCTTCAAGTTGCTTCAAATGAGTCAGTTGTCTTTTTTCACTATTTGTCTGCATATGGTATTCCTCTCTTTATTCTGCACTCTTTTTTAAATGTAGCCCGCACTCTTTGTGCTCAGGGCTTTCCCACCACCATCTGCCGCTTCTTAAATCTTCTCCCTCTTTGACGGCTCTGGTACATGGGGCGCACCCTATGCTTGGATATCCGATATCGTGAAGCTCGTTATATGGGATATTGTGCTTTTTTATATAATCCCAGACCTGGTCTGTACTCCACTCTATCAAGGGATTTACCTTCAAAAGGCCGAACGCTTCATCATATTCTACGATATTTGCGCCGATTCTGGTAACCGACTGTTCTCGCCTAAGACCTGTGATCCAAGCCTCCTTGTTTTTCAATGCCCGTGTCAAAGAGTCTATTTTCCTGATTTTGCAACATCTTTTTCTTTTTTCGATGCTATCGTAAAAACCGTTGATTCCTTGTTGCAATATCAGCTGTTCCAGCGACTCTTGATCCGGAACGAAAGGTTTAATCTTTATCCCATAACGACGTTCGGTTTTCTCCCAGACTTTGTAGGTCTCTTCCGGCAATCTTCCCGTATCCAGAGTGAATATCTCGACTTTTGGGTCTATGGAAACAGCCATATGGGTCAACACCTGATCTTCTGCACCGAAACTGGTGGCGAGCGTAATGCTATCACTGTATTGTTTGAGAAAATATTTCAAAATCTTTTCAGGATCATTGTCGGCAAACATATCGCTATAGTATCTGGAGCGTTCTAAAATTTCTTGCATTTGATTCTCCTTTTAATTTTGCAGTTTTTAGTCAAATCTGATATTCCGGCTCTTTTGGTACACGTCCGAGCGGAATCTTGTTCCACGCTCTTTCATGAAAATAGTAAAGAACCATTTTTGTCACCAGTTCGATACCGCCTATCGATGCGGCCATACCGAAACTGCCGGTAATGATAAAAGATATGACAATGGTATCGAGTG
>WFUN01000048.1 GCA_015484905.1 Hydrogenimonas sp.
ACCATAAAATAGCGTCTCCACCGCGGCTGCTTTGGTGCAGCAGTTCGAAACTCTGTGCGCCATTATAACCCATCCCCGCTTTCACGAAGGGAGCTACGAAAAGAACCATCCAGTCTATCTCGTTTTTTAAAGCTTCAAACATTCCGCTTCCGCCCTCTACCATAACAAGACCTCTTAGATCAAAAACACCTCTATAGTCCACAAACTCTACAGTCCGCCCCTCTATACCAAACAGGGGTATATCTCTTTCTATCGTATCCGGTTTTTGTGTTAAAATAGCGATATTGGGAGCCTTCGTATCCGCCAACCTGCCGTCGAGCAATGGACGATCTGCCCTTACGGTACCTCCGCCGATCAAAAGGGTATCTATCTTGCCTCTTACGATGTGAACCCAACTTCGAGACTCTTTGGAGCTTATGGTACCGCCGTCTATGACACCATTTAGCGTCTGCGCCAGTTTGAAAAAGAGAAATCTTCCGCTCATCCACTTTTTAAAGGGCTCTATCAACTCCTCGCACCTCTCATTCAGTACACCTACGCAAACCTCGATACCGGCCTCTTGAAGCATCTTGGCACCGCCGGAAGCCTGAGCGTTGGGGTCAAGCGTACCGATTACCACACGCTTGAAACCCAGTTCGACTATAAGCCGGCTGCAGGCGGGCGTCTTTCCTTCGTGGGAGCATGGCTCGAGTGTTACATAGAGTGTAGAGTCTTTAAAGATATTTTTGGCTCTTTTTGGAAGTTCTGTGTGTAAAAATGTAGAATCTTCCGTGTCACAAAGAGCGGTATCCGACGTTAACATGGTGTAGGCATCCCTGATCGCAAGCACTTCGGCATGGGCCGAACCGGCCTCTTTGTGCGCATTGAGTCCCAAAATAGCACCGGAAGAGTCAACGACAACGGCGCCGACGGCGGGGTTGGGATAGGTGAGCAGCTGGTACTTCCACGCCTCTTCGAGCGCCAGCCGCATATAGAACTGATCTTTAAGTACTACCATTCAAAATAGGTACGGGCTTTTCTTATCTCTGTGAGAGGAAACTCCTCTTTGCCAACCGAAGTCTCAAGAATCACTTTGTCATCTTCAAAACCGAGCAGTTTGCCCTTTACGACATCTCCACTGCTCAGTTTCAGTCTGACATCACTGCCTATGGAGTTTATGAAGTGTTCCGGTTTTTTCAATGTGCGTTCGACTCCGGGAGAACTTACTTCCAGGTAGTACTGGCCGCTTACCGGGGGGTAGACGTCAAGCATCGGTGAAAGGTCGCGGCTGATATCGGCGCATAGGTCCAGGTCGACGCCGCCATCTTTGAGAATATATACTCTGTAGATAGTCCTTCCGTCTTCATTCGTTATTTCTGTATCGTAGAGTTTCGCACCGTGAGACTCTACTATTTTCCTGACCTCTTCATCCACATTCACTTTATCTCCTTTTCAATTATGGAGAAAAGTTCATCGAGACGTTTCGCTCTTTCAATCTCTTTATCAAATTTGAAATGGAATTTTGGTGACTTGAACCACCCTTCCGCTTTCATACAGTAAGCTTCAAGTCCTTTTGTCACTTTTTTAAGCTGTCTGAGTATCTGTCTTTGATCGCTATCTTCCAAGCCAGTCGTATCCAGATAGACATCTGCATCGCTTCTTCCTCTGCTACAGACAACTTCCGTAACAGTCAATCCCCGCAGGCGTTCGTCTCCAAGATGTGAAAGCGCCTCTGGAATCAATTCACGCAAAACAGATTCTGTTCTGTGGCGTTTTATCTCTTCAACCGTCATAGAGTGGCTTTCTCCTCTTTCTCTTCATACGCTTCTATAATATCTCCCACTTTTATATCATTGAAGTTTTCAAGCATAAGACCGCATTCATACCCTTTACCTACCTCTTTGACATCGTCTTTGAAACGCTTGAGAGAGGCGATGCGGGTATCGTAGACAACCACACCGTTACGAATAAGGCGTGCTTTGGCATTTCGTTTGATCACACCCTCTGTAACGATACAGCCCGCAATGGTTCCAACCTTTGCGACACTGAAAGTCTCTCTTACTTCAGCCTGCCCTATTCCCTCTTCACTGACGATCGGACTCATCATTCCGCTCAAAAGAGCTTTTACTTCATCCAAAAGATCGTATATAATGGAGTAAGTTCTTATCTCTACGCCGAGCTGCTTTGCCTTCTCTTTTATTTTCGCATCCGGCCGGACATTGAAACCGAGTATGAGAGCATTTTCATCCGCATGGGCCAGAGCCACATCACTTTCTGTGATTCCGCCTACACCTGCATGAATAATATTGACCTTCACCTCTTCGTTTTTAAGTTTTTCAAGGCTGTCTTTTATAGCTTCGAGCGATCCTTGCACATCCGCTTTCACTATAACAGGCAGTGATTTTATCTGACCTTCCGCAATAAGAGTGCTCAACTCATCGAGTGTCACTTTGGTACTCTTTGAGAGCTCTTTTTGCCTCAGGTATTCGGCCCTCTTTTGCGCAAGCTCCCGTACCTCTTTATCACTCTTCATCGCTACCATTATCTCACCGGCGTGCGGGACTTCATTGAGTCCAACAATCACACCGGGATCACTGGGTTTCAACTCTTTGACCTGCTTTCCCAAATCGTTCAAAATTGTACGCACCCGCCCAAAAGTTCTGCCGCAAATAACATGATCACCTACATGCAATGTTCCGTTTTTTAC
This sequence comes from Hydrogenimonas sp., assembly GCA_015484905.1. GTDB lineage: Bacteria > Campylobacterota > Campylobacteria > Campylobacterales > Hydrogenimonadaceae > Hydrogenimonas. The sequence goes on from WFUN01000048.1 coordinate 2,687, forward strand.
AATGACCGTCGCTACCGGTCCGCGTCCTTTTTCAAGAGAACTCTCTATTACTATAGCCTTGGCGAGGCGTTTTGGATCTGCCAAAAGTTCCATGATTTCAGCTTGGAGCAAAATGGTCTCCAGCAGATCATCGATTCCCTCACCTGTTTTGGCCGAGACCTCTACAAACTCGTATTCTCCTCCCCAATCGACAGGCATATATCCCAATTCGGAAAGCTGTGATTTTACCATATCCGGGTTTGCATTCGGTTTATCTATCTTATTTATGGCTATTATTATCGGCACATCGGCCGCTTTGGCATGGTTCAAAGCTTCGATAGTCTGCGGCTTAACACCATCATCCGCAGCTACTACAATTACAACGATATCAGTGGCCTGGGCACCGCGAGCACGCATCTCCGTAAATGCTTCATGCCCCGGAGTATCTATAAATGTTATCTTTTTTCCATCTTTCTCCACCTGATAGGCGCCAACATGTTGCGTAATGCCTCCCGCTTCCTTTTCGGCCACTCTTGTCTGCCGTATCTTGTCCAGGAGTGATGTTTTTCCATGATCAACATGGCCCATAATCGTGATAACGGGAGGCCTCTCCTCAAGATTCTCGTCCTCTACTGCATCATAGGCGCTCACATAATCGAGAACATCGAGTGGATTAATAGTTTTTACTTCAACTCCGAACTCCTCAGCGAGAATTTCTATCTCGTCTTTTTCCAGAAAATCGTTTTTCGTGACCATTTTGCCGAGGCCAAAAAGAACTTTAATCACTTCTCCTGTCGTTCTTCCGACTTTTTCTGCGAACTCGTAGACTCTTACCTCTTCAGGAATGCTTATCACAGATGGTACATCACTCTCTTTTTCTATTCGCTTATGCCGTTTTTTCGGTACGCTGCGACTCACACTGCGGCTACCTCTTTTCTGTGGACCTCTCCTGCCTGCAGGCTGTTTCTGGCGCGGCTGCTCAGGCTTCAGAGTTACAGGAGATTTAGGCTCCTCAAGACGATTAAGCTCTTCACTGAAATCGGGCAGAACTACCTCTTCTGTCGAATAGTCCACCGGAATAGTGCTTCCGCCTCCAATATCCCTGTCTTCAAGAAGGCTGAGTCTGATTCCGGTCTCTTTTGCGGAAGGAGCAGGCGCTGGCTTTTTTATCTTCTTTTTGGCCTTTTTGGATATGAGTGATTCATCGGCAGCTGCGATAATGCGGTTTTCAAGCGCTATCTCACTCTTTTTTATCGATGTAGGCTTGACAGTCGGCTCTACGGGCTGTGGGCGTTTCTTTTTGACTATAAAAATACCGCGACGGCGCTTGATGGAGGCTTCCGCCAGACTCTCTTTCTCTTCCTCCGCAGGCCTGGGCGACTCTTCTTTTCTTTTTTTAGCCTCTTTCGTTACCTCTTTTTCCTCTTTTAAAAGATTTTGAGTCTCTTTTTCGGTAGCAATCCCTTTTTCGGTCGCCTCGGTTTCGGCCTCTTCGGCAGGAAGCTCCTCTTTTTTCTCTTCGACCATTTTCTGTGGCTTTTCTTCTTCGGGCTCTCTCTTCGGTTCAGGAGATTTTGTCGTTACGACAGATGTGGGAAGCGTCCCTGTCATCACAAAATTCATAAGATTTTGTGCATCTTCCGGGGTAACACTGCTTGAAGGCGCTTTGACGTCAAGACCCATCTCCTTGGCCATCTCCACAACTTCTTTGCTTTTGATTCCCAATTCTTTCGCTATTTCATGGATGCGTACTTTATCCATTCGCTATCATCTCCTTTAATTGTTCGCCCAATGTCTCCGTTAAATAGGTTCGATTGCTACACAGTTTTGCCAGCCGTTTGCCAAGCTTTTTGTCATTGATACAGGTATGACAAAGATAGAAACTCCTCCCATACCCCTGAAATGGTTGTATCTGATTGTTTTGACACTGTAGCCGTATAAGCTGAGCCTGCAAGTAGCGGCCGCGGCAATGGATGCACATTCTAACCGGATCGGACATAATCGTGCAATTATACCAAAATAAGACGGTTCGCACAACCCCGTGACAAAGGAGTTCAAAAAGAACTCTATTCGCGAAACACGACTCCATCATTGTCAAAATCGTATACGGCACTTCGGAAATTTGGAAAACGGGCTCTATATTTTTCCAAAAGTGCTTGCGCATCATCTTTATATGTCATATTGAAAAAAGTTGAACCGCTTCCCGAAAGCGTACTCATGAGAGCATTGTTTTCAATTGCCAGCTTATGAACCTCAAACAGTTCAGGCAGATTCTTCATGCGGGCTGTCTGATGGAAACGGTCCTTCGCGGCTATTCTTAAAAGTTCCCACGATTCATTGAAAAAACATGCCGTTAGAAGCGAGGAGTGTGATAGATTGTATATGGCATCTTCTTTGCGATAACTTTTTGGAAGGGTCGTTCTGGAGTGTAGGGTGGAAATCGGTTTGTCAGGAACAACCACCACCGCTTTCAGGTACCCCGGAATCCTCTTCTTTTGATTGTATACTTTTTTGTTTTCCACAACCGCAACATTGAATCCTCCCATTACAGCCGGTGTTATGTTGTCGGGATGGTGCTCGTAATAAAGAGCCAGATTAAGCAGCTTTCTTTTTGAGATATTCACCCCTGCGGCACTATAGGCCGATGCAATGGCACTGACAATAACCGCAGAAGAACTTCCAAGTCCCCTTGAAAGAGGAATCTGGTTGAAAAATTTGAAACGAAAAACACCTTTTTTACCAGTCAGGTGTATGTAGTGGTCATTAAAAATATTGATAAAAAGATTGTTCCCCTTCAACCTTGGATTGTTTGCCCCCTCACCTTTTATGGAAACGCTGAAAAATCTGGATGGTTGAATGTAAACCCGATTGCGAAGAGACAGTGAAAGGCCCAGCGTATCGAAACCGGGACCCAGGTTTGCACTTGTGGCAGGAACACTGA
>WFUN01000049.1 GCA_015484905.1 Hydrogenimonas sp.
CATCTAAGATTGCGCTATAATTCCGATAAACATTATACCAGTTTTGTCCGCTTATGCACAGCGGCAAACCTCCATATAAAGTATATAAAGTGAGTAAACAATTTGGAAACATTCGCAAAACGCATAATTCCGTGTCTTGATGTCAAAGATGGGCGCGTCGTAAAAGGCGTAAATTTCGTCGGCCTGAAAGATGCCGGGGATCCTGTGGAAATTGCTAAACGTTACAACGACGAAGGCGCGGACGAAGTCACTTTCTTGGATATCACCGCCAGTCATGAAAATCGTGACACTATAGTCCATATTGTAAAAGAGGTAGCAAAAGAGGTCTTCATTCCTCTGACTGTCGGAGGCGGTATCCGCAAGCTTGATGATATATACAGACTACTGAATGTCGGTTGCGACAAGGTGAGCATCAATTCGGCTGCCATAAAACGTCCCGATTTCATAGACGAAGGTGCAAAACGGTTTGGCTCTCAATGCATCGTCATCGCAATAGATGCAAAACAAGTCGCGCCTGGCAGATGGAATGTTTTCATAAACGGTGGCCGTATAGATACAAAACTGGATGCCTTGGAGTGGGCAAAAGAGGCGGTAGAGCGTGGTGCCGGTGAAATTCTTCTAACCTCTATGGATGCCGATGGGACAAAGGCCGGTTACGACAATGAGCTTAATCATATTATAAGTAACGCCGTACATGTACCTCTTGTAGCAAGCGGAGGAGCCGGGACCATGAAGCATATCAAGGATGCTTTCGATGCTGGCGCAGATGCCGCATTGGCAGCTTCCATTTTTCATTTCAAAGAGATCGAGATCAAAGCTCTCAAACAGTATCTTTACAAAAATTCTATTCCGGTCAGACTATGATTGTTTGTGCCGGGAACAACGAAACGTTTTCTTTCGCCACTCCTATTGGCGTAGGGTTGGTCCAAAGCGCAATCAATTTGACACGTCTCCTTCTTATCCAACCTCCGGAGTTCCTTCTTTTTGTTGGAAGCGCTGGAAGTTATGGAAAATTTAAAATTTTAGACATAATAGAATCAAAAGCTGCCAGCCAGATCGAACTCTCATATCTACAAAAAAAAAGCTATACCCCTCTTCAAGACAACCTCATAGTCTCCGATGAAACAGTTTCACGTGAAACTATTTTTTCTGGATGGAGTAAAAAGAGCCCCATTATAGTAAACTCAAGCAACTATATTACGACAGATATCGAACTGGCAAAAAAATTCAACAAATTGGGAATAGGGCTTGAAAATATGGAGTTTTATTCGGTTATGCAAACTGCCCAGGCTTTCAATATACCGTGTGGTGGAATTTTCATTGTGACAAATATGTGTGATAAAAATGCCCACAATGATTTTATAGAAAACCATAGTAGAGCTATGTCAAATTTAACGGATTATTTAAAAAAGAGGATTCCGAACATTGAAACAATCAATTCTTGATTTTACTTTGGAAGAGATAGAAAAGCAGGTTACTCAAAAGTTCAGAGCGAAGCAGTTATACAATTGGATATATCAACAAAATGTGGATTCTTTTTCTCAAATGAATAACGTTCCAAAGTCATTAAGAGAGGAGTTGGCAAAAAAATATCTACTCCTACCTTTGGAAATTTTAAAAAAGGAGCAAAGCAGAGATGGTAGTATAAAATATCTGTTTAAATTGATTGATGGGCACACCATAGAGTCTGTATTACTTAAAATGAAGGATGCGCAATACGACAATGAAGGAAAACTGGTCCATCATGCAAAATTTACAATATGTGTTTCGACTCAGGTTGGCTGTAAAGTCGGATGTGCATTTTGCCTTACTGCAAAAAGTGGATTTATAAGAAATCTTACAGCCGGTGAAATCGTGGGGCAGGTTCTTGAAATAAAAAAAGATGTAAATATAGCAAGCAACAGACGTGTAAATATTGTCTATATGGGAATGGGTGAGCCACTTGATAATTTTGACAATCTTGTCAAGTCAATAGAAATATTTAGGAACGAAAATGGATTGAGTATCTCTCCAAAGCGTCAGACTGTGTCAACGAGCGGGATCAGCTCAAAGATAAAGAGACTTGGTGAAACAGGGCTTGGAGTGCAACTGGCAATAAGTTTACATGCAGTTGACGATTCATTGAGAGAAAAGCTGATCCCCATGAATAGAGCATATAACATCGCTTCTATAGTCAAAGCTGTCAAAGAGTTTCCTGTAAACACTAGAAAAAGAGTGATGTTTGAGTATCTTGTAATAAAAGATGTCAATGACGATATCAACAGTGCAAAGAAATTGTTGAAATTGTTGCAAGGTATCAAATCGAAAGTGAATCTTATATATTTCAACCCATACCCTGGTACCAAATTTAAACGTCCAAGTAGAGAAAATATGGAAAACTTTCAAAAGTATCTTTTGGACAGAGGATTGTTATGCACAATAAGAGAGTCCAAAGGAATCGATATCAGTGCCGCTTGTGGACAGTTAAGAGAACAGGAATTGGGTATATGAGTTACGTAGACTATGGGCTTGTTCTATTTTTAGTAATTGTTGCAACCGTTGGAATTTTTGGTTTTATCATTGCCAACAAAGAGAAATAATATGAATATATTCTCATATAGCTTCATATAAAGATTTCTTTTTTTCATTAAATATCATTCATCAAACAGAAATCTTTTTTCAATGGGAGCAATCTTTTTCACCTCTTTTAAAAAATCTCTTTTCGATACAAGCGAATATTTGATTTTTCCATACTCAAACTCCAGCATATTTGAATGAAGCATCAAACGTGACGCACCCATGTAATATAGTCTCTCATTTTCGTCAATTTCCCCATTTAGATATTTCATCGCGACTTCAAAAGGTACTCCATAAATCGGGTCTCCCAAAACAGGATGTTTCACGTGAAACAGATGAACTCTTATCTGATGTTGTCGACCGGTAAGAGGAATCGCTTTGAGCAGGGTGGCATCTATTTTACGTTCATATCTTAATGGTATGAAATGTGTAAAAGATGGTTTGCCATCGGAGTGTACGACCATTTTGAGTTTGATTTTGTCGTAATCGCTATTTTTAAGGAGAGGAGCATCTACATCGAATGGTCGATCAAGCCGGCCTCTCGCCCAAACAAGGTAGCTTTTTTTTACAAGTCGCAATTCAAACATTTTTTTCAATCTTTTTTCTGCCTCTTTTGAGCGGGAGACCAGAACCAGCCCACTCGTTTCCATATCGATACGGTGAATATTATTTGCGTTTTTTCCATATACATACCGAATGTCGTCAAGTAAAGAGTAGGGGGTTTTATGGGTTTTTGGATGGACAAGCAGACCACTTGGTTTATCGAAAACACCGAAATCCGGTGTAGTAAAAAGCGGGGTCAGTCCTTGCGTTACGGGGATAAACTGTTGGACCGTTATTTTGCCTTCGATCTTTTTCCCGCTCTGCATACAGATTTCACCATTTACTCTCAATCGTCTCATCGATATAAGTTTTTGTGCTTCAGCCTGTGAAATATTTAGATAACGCATCAAAAAAAGAAAAGCCGGCATTGATGTATCGAGTTTGTATTCAATATCTTGAAACGCCATAATCAACCATCTCTATTTTTACCTCTTTTTAACATGATATTCACTAAAATTATAATTACTTCTTTGATTATTGCAAAATGAATTATACTCCAAAAGGAATATCAATGGTACAACGGTATGCTCGCGAAGAGATGAAGTCCAAATGGACTACGGAGGCAAAATACAGAGCATGGCTGGACGTAGAAATCGCGGCGGTAAAAGCCTGGAACAGACTGGGGCTCATTCCGGATGAAGATGCGCAAAAGATAGAACAGAATGCATCGTTTGATCTCGACAGAATTGACGAAATCGAAAAAGAGACCAGGCATGACGTAATCGCGTTTTTGACTTCTGTTGCTGAAAGTCTGGGAGAAGAGAGCCGATGGGTCCATTACGGAATGACCAGTTCAGATACTATCGATACTGCTGTAGCTCTTCAAATGCGTGATAGTCTCAACCTCATAATAGAAGATGTGAAAAAGGTTATAGAGACTATAAAACGGCGGGCGATGGAGCATAAAATGACGTTGATGGTAGGAAGAAGTCATGGAATTCATGGCGAGCCTATCACATTTGGTCTTGTACTTGCAGTCTGGTACGATGAGATGAAGAGGCATCTGAAGAATCTCGAAGAGACGTTTGAAGTTATAAATGTTGGAAAAATCAGCGGGGCTATGGGAAACTTTGCTCATGCACCAATGGAATTGGAGGAGTATGTCTGTAAAGAGCTGGGGCTTAAACCGGCACCGGTAAGCAACCAGATAATTCAACGCGACAGATATGCACGTTTGATGAGTGCTTTGGCACTGCTGGCTTCTACTGTCGAAAAGATAGCTGTAAATATCAGACATTTTCAAAGAACAGAAGTTTATGAGTGCGAAGAGTATTTTCACAAAGGACAAAAAGGAAGTTCTGCAATGCCGCATAAAAGAAATCCTGTCTTAAGTGAAAATCTGACAGGTCTGGCAAGAATGGTCAGAAGCTACTGCATGCCGGCTATGGAAAACGTGGCTTTGTGGCATGAGAGGGATATAAGCCACAGTTCCGTTGAACGTTTCATTCTTCCTGACGGATTTATTACAGCAGATTTCATGCTTATTCGTCTTAACGGGCTGCTTGACAAACTTGTTGTCTATCCTGAAAATATGATGAAAAATCTCAATATGACAGGCGGTCTGGTTTTTTCACAAAGAGTACTTCTGGAGTTGCCCAAAAAGGGTCTTAGTAGAGAAGAGGCATATAAAATAGTTCAGCGAAACGCTATGAAAGTATGGGAGGACTTGCAAAAAGGCAAGCCGGCACTCAATGAAAAAGGAGAGAGTCTCTATTTGCAATATCTTCTCGCAGATACTGAGCTAAGAAGTAAACTAAGCGAAAAAGAGATACGGGACTGCTTTGACTATGGATACTATACCAAAAACATAGATAGAATTTTTGCACGGGTATTCGATAATTAAATCAAGAGGGGAGGGTTCGATATGTCATCAGGGGTGTTGACAGTAGTTAAGCGCAGCGGCAGAGTGGAGCCGTTGGATATAACAAAAATCCAGAACTATACATCGGCAGCTGTCGAAGGGCTCGAAGGCGTAAGTCAGAGCGAGTTGGAGGTAGATGCAAAAATACAGTTCAGAGACCGCATCACTACGGAAGAGATTCAGTTGACTCTTATAAAGACAGCAGTTGACAAAATAGATATAGACAGGCCAAACTGGACATTCGTCGCGGCAAGACTGTTTCTATACGATCTTTATCATAAAGTCAATGGGTTTACTGGATATGGTCATCTAAAAGAGTATTTCGAAAAAGGTGAAGCTGAAGGGCGTATAGTCCTTGGGCTTAAAGAGAAATATGATCTTGAGGACTTGAACAACTACATAAAGCCTGAACGTGATTTACAGTTTACCTATCTGGGTATTCGTACCCTTTATGACCGTTATTTGATCAAAGACAGAGAGGGCCGACCCATAGAGCTGCCACAACATCTTTTTATGGGTGTCGCCATGTTTCTTGCACAAAACGAGCTCAACTGTCAGGAGTGGGCCAAAAGATTTTACGATGTAATAAGCAAATTCGAAGTAATGGTAGCGACTCCCACACTTTCAAACGCAAGAACACCCCGACACCAGTTGTCCTCCTGCTATATCGGCAGTACTCCGGATAAAATAGAAGGAATATTTGACGCTTACAAAGAGATGGCTTTGCTTAGCAAATTTGGCGGTGGTATCGGATGGGACTGGAGCAAGGTGCGCGGTATGGGAAGTTATATAGACGGGCATAAAAATGCAGCCGGTGGCATTGTACCCTTTCTCAAAATCACAAACGATATAGCTATAGCCGTAGATCAACTGGGTACACGCAAAGGCGCGATAGCAGTTTATATAGAGCCGTGGCATATCGATATATGGGATTTTATAGATCTGAAGAAAAACTCAGGAGAAGAGAGAAGAAGAGCACACGATCTCTTTCCTGCGCTCTGGATAAATGACCTTTTTATGAAAAGAGTGGAAGAAGATGGGGTGTGGACACTTTTTGATCCATACGAAACCGCAGATCTTACAGATCTTTACGCAGAGGAGTTCGAAAAGCGCTATATTGAGTATGAAAAAGATCCCAATATACTAAAAGAGCGGATAAAGGCAAAGGAGTTGTGGCGAAAGATTCTTATGAGCTACTTCGAGGTAGGCAGTCCGTTTCTGTGCTTCAAAGATACTGCAAACAGAATCAACCCCAACAACCATGTCGGCATTATCAGAAGCTCGAACCTCTGTACCGAAATATTCCAAAACACCGACCCGAACCGCTACAAAGTGCAGGTCAAGTTTACAGACGGCTCCATTGTCAACTACGAAGAGGAGGAGGATGTCACCGTTGACAGCGGCATTACAAAAAAGGCCAAGAAGATAACCGCCTTGGACTCCATAGATGGCAAAGATATCTACATAGTGCAGAAGGTTGGAGAAGACGGAAAAACTGCTGTCTGCAACCTCGCCTCGATCAACCTCTCCAAAATCAATACAAAAGAGGATATCGAGCGGGTCGTCCCAATTGCGGTGCGGATGCTCGATAACGTAATCGATCTGAACTTCTACCCTCTTGAGAAAGTAAAAAAGACAAACGAGCGCTCCAGAGCTATCGGTCTTGGTGTGATGGGTGAAGCGCAGATGATTGCCGAGAAGCGGTTGAAGTGGGGAAGCAGCGAGCATCTAAATACGATAGATGAGATAATGGAGATAATCAGCTACAATGCCATAAAAGCATCCTCCAATCTTGCAATAGAAAAAGGCGCTTATCCCGATTTCAAAGGATCCAAATGGAGTCGTGGCATTTTGCCGATAGACAACGCCAATCCCAATGCCCTCGCCCTTACAGACAGAGGAGGACTCTTCGGGTACACATACAACTGGGAAGAGCTTCGCAAAAAGGTTAGAGAAGATGGAATGAGAAACGGCTACCTGATGGCGATAGCACCCACAAGCTCCATCTCGATACTGGTAGGAACCACTCAGACGATAGAGCCTGTCTACAAGCGTAAATGGTTCGAAGAGAACCTCAGCGGACTCATTCCTGTGGTGGTACCAAATTTAAGCCCGGATACATGGGAATATTACACTCCTGCTTTCGAGCTGGACCAGAAGGTTCTTGTAAAAGCGGCTGCAGTGAGACAGAAATGGATAGACCAGGGACAGAGTCTAAACATATTCATGTCTTTAGACAAGGCGAGCGGACGCTACCTGCACGAGATATACACCGAAGCGTGGAAACTCGGCATTAAATCCACATACTACCTTCGCAGCCAGTCACCGGAGATGGCGGAAGAGGTTGCCGACCGCAGCATGGAGTGTATGGGCTGTCAATAAAGGCAGCCTTGTTGGTCTGCTCTGCAAAGATTCAAACAAACCGGAAGCAAAATCACTGCGCCCGGTTGCTTTAAAAGAAAAGCCGACTTTTCCAACTGTTGGACTCTGCCTATAATCTATTTTATATTACTTTTATTTATAATTGTCACTCTTCACCTTTTATTAAAGTACATTTGGCTAAAATCGATTTCCAACAAAAATCATTCACTTAAGAGATAGAGACGGAGCTATGAAAAAAAAGCTATACAGTACAGAATGCGATACCACTCGCTCGACAACCTCTATTATCAACGGTTGCACGGCCGGCATCATAAACCTGAACCGATGCAGCTACGACTGGGCCTACAACCTCTGGGAGGTCATGATGGCCAACACATGGTTTCCGAAAGAGGTCGATCTTACAGAAGACGCCAGAGACTACAAGCACCTGCTACCGGCAGAGCGGCGCATGTACGACAAAGTTCTGGCTCAGCTGATCTTCATGGACTCCATTCAGACAAACAACACAGCTGACAATATCAACCCATGGATTACAGCGCCGGAAGTCAACATGTGTCTTGTACGCCAGGCATTCGAAGAGGCACTTCATTCGCAGAGCTACGCCGTCATGGTTGACAGTATTTCGATCAATACCGACGAAATATACGACATGTGGAAATCGGACCGCGAACTGTTGCGTAAAAACTCCTTTATAGGAGATGTCTATGAAGAGTTTGGAGAGAAGGCGCAGGATGACGATGAGGCGAAACTATACATGCTCGTCGCAAATCAGTGCCTTGAAGGAATCTACTTCTACAGCGGCTTTTCGGCCATGTACGCGCTTGCAAGAAGCGGGAAGATGCTCGGAAGTGCTCAAATGATCCGCTTTATCCAGCGCGACGAAGTTACCCACCTTGCTCTCTACAGCAACATCATAAAAGAGATTAAAAAAGAGTATCCACAATTATTCAATGATCGTGTCATAGAGAATATGCGAAAGATGTACCGTCAGGCGTATGAGCTTGAGAGAAACTGGGGATGGTACGTCACTGAAGATCAGATTCTTGGGCTCAACCAGCAGATAATAGATCAGTATGTCCAGTACCTGACAGACAAGCGTCTTAGAGCCATCGGTTTGGAGCCGATGTTCGGAGCTGACAACCCGATCAAGTGGGTTGACAGCTTCTCTACATTCAATGATCAGAAGACCAACTTCTTTGAAGGGAATGTAACCAACTACTCGAAAGGGAGCATAAGCTTTGACGACTTCTAACCCAAAATGGAAAACCTTCGCCATACAGATGGCGACCAGTGAGAACTTCGATGAAAATATCGCCCATCTGCTGGAGCTTGTGGCCGATCTGCCAAAGCACTCCATAATCGTGACACCGGAAGTCTGCATTACCGGCTTTGCATACGAGAGAATGAACGAAGCGGTCGAAGCGGGGCTTTATGCACTAGAACAGATGATAAAGATCAGTGACGACAAGATCATCACATTGACAACCATTGCTAAAGAGGGTGAAGATTTTGTCAATCGTACCGATGTCATTTACAACAAAGAGATCGTACACACGCAACACAAAGTGAAGCTCTTTCCCCTGGGGAACGAGCATCATCACTTCAAAGCAGGCAGTGAAGAAGAGATAAAGATATTCGAAATAGATGGTATAAAGCTTGGACTGATAGTCTGTTTCGAACTGCGGTTTACAGAGTTTTGGCTCAAACTTCGCGGTGCGGACATTATATTAAATCCCTCTTTATGGGGAAAGCCCAGAAAACAGCATTATGAGATACTCACCAGGGCCTTGGCGATAACAAACCAGTGCTATGTTGTGGCTGCCGACAGTGCCAATGCCGATATGGCAAAAAGCAGTGCCATAATAGACCCCAACGGGAAAGCCATAAGCGACGATTACGCTGAGGTGATAGAGGGGATATTTGACCCAAGAGAGGTCAGGCGTATCAGGCGCTATATAGATATGGATCTTTTTCATGAATAGAGCGAAGCAGATAAAGCTTCAAAATTTTGCGGACGACATAGCGGACGAGGTTGATCTTACCCCTTCAATATACAGAGCATTCTCCAAGATAGAGCGTGAACTTTTTGTCCCTCAGGGCTTTCACCACTGGGCGTATCGCCTGGATGCACTGCCAATGGGAGCCAGCCAGTGGATTAGTTCGCCTCTTACCGTAGCAAAAATGACGTTATACGTCGAACCGGAAGGAGCTGACAATATCTTGGAGATTGGATGTGGAAGCGGGTATCAGGCCGCTATTTTAAGTTGTCTTTTTAGACGTGTATTCACCATAGAACGGATAGAATCTCTGCTCAACGAAGCGAAAGAGCGTTTCAAAAAACTTGACATCTTCAATATTCATACGCGCCTCGACGACGGCAAAAGAGGGTGGAGAGAGTATGCCCCTTACGACCGCATACTCTTCTCGGCCTCGATACCGGATATACCGGAGACAATTTTTGAACAACTTGCCGAAGGCGGTATTCTTGTAGCACCGATATCGTCAAAGGGAAAGCAGATAATCACCAGGTTTACCAAAATAAACGGCAATATCCTCAAATTGGAGAAAGAGGAGTGCCTGTTCGTTCCAATAAAAGAGGGGATTGAACAGTGAATCGACTCTTCATAAGATGGACAAACAACGTTTACTCGACCACTCTCCTCCTAGTTTACACATAACATAGAAGCTCCCGGTACTCAAAGCGGTTTGTTTTGGTATAATGTGACAAACTGTCAACGGGGTAATCAATGCAGCAACTTGTCAAACCTTCTGAATACGCCCAGATGCATGGCCTGTCACGTCAGAGTGTTTACGCAAAAATCAAACGGGGAACCCTTCCGTCCAGAAAAGTTGATGGACGCTATTATGTCATCATAGCCGGAGATATTGAACAGACTGCCTACAAAAACGGTGACGAAGAGACAAATGGAGATACTTCGCTTATCGATGAATACAAAGAGGTTCTAAAAGCAAAGGATGAGACGATTGCGGTACTCAAAGCATCCATCGAAGATCTCAAAAAAGCGAATAGTCAGATCACCAACACTCTTCAAGAAGAGATCAACCTGCTCAAACAGGCTTTTCATGAGATGCGTATGCTCTATCAAGGCGGGTACTATCTCTCCCGCAAAGAGACAAAACAGGCAGATGAAGAGCCACATATAGACATAGAGCCGAATGAAGCAAATAACAGCCCGCAAAAAAGTGAAAAGACAAAAAAAGAGAAACCAAAGAAAAAAACGGCCGAGGAAGAGGAGTGCTGGATCCCTCTTGGCGATCTAATACAGCGAAAACAGTATAACTACAATAAGGCCAAACAGGTAGTAAAACGTTTCAAAAAAGCCTATAAAAAGGGCGATAAGCGTATAAAAAAACAAAATGGTATATATTTTATATCCTGCTACGACTTTTATGAAGATATACTGGAATAGGGGTTTTTGAAAGATACTGGATATTTGGTATAATTGCACTCCACTTTTATATCGGGGTGTGGCGCAGCCTGGTTAGCGTGCTACCTTGGGGTGGTAGAGGCCGCGGGTTCAAATCCCGCCACTCCGACCATTTGTCTGCCTTCTTTCAACCCCCGAAACATCGTGATTTCGACGACCATCTAGCCTTTTAAGGTTTGCATAGGTGTCCTCATAGGTGTCCATTTCCATCATATGCCCATCTTGTGATTTTCTAGCCACTTTTCGATTTCCAGCCGGTCGTATCTCACGAATCTGCCGATTTTGATATAGGGCAATTTGTTTTCCATCCTCCACTTCGCCTGTGTCGACAATGAAATGCCTATATATTGGAAGAGCTCACGCGGAGTCATGTATCTTTTCATTTTCGTATCCTTTCTGAATAATGGGATACGAGTTAATAAAGCGACTCCTGCCGGTGACAGTAGAAGAAACGCATTCGTAATCTTGGGCGCGTCCCGGACGCATCCCGGTGAAGGAAAAATCGAAATTTTTCGTAAAATCGAACTCGTCAAAAATGTAAAACTCGCTATAAAATCGTGTAAAACGAAGTGTAAAATCGTAGAAGTCGACCAGTTCTCCGAAACTGCCTTTTTCGCGTGATCGA